>NZ_LDVA01000293.1:0-64051 GCF_050768715.1 Burkholderia sp. ZZQ-2
CCCGGCTCGTGCCGCACGATCACCGCATCGAACCGGCGTTCGTCGTATTGCGCGAGCAGGTTCGTCGACGTTCCGAGATGCATTTCGAGCGACAGCCCCGGGTCCTGCCGATGCAGGCTCGTGAGCACGGCCGGCAGGTCGGGCACGGCGACATGCTCGCTGACGCCGAGCGCGAGCCGGTGCGTGCCGGCCGAGATCGCGCCGAGCGCGTGGTCGTGCGCGTCGAGCAGCGCACGGGCGGCCGGCAGGAAATTCTCGCCGTCGGCGGCCAGCTTGACCACGCGCGGCGTGCGCGCGAGCAGCGGCTTGCCGAGGTGCGCTTCCAGCCGTTTCAGCTTCAGGCTCACGGCCGACTGCGTGGTGCCGAGCGCATCGGCGGCGCGTGTGAAGCTGGCGAGATCGGCGACCAGCACGAACGCGCGTACGGCATCGAGGTCGAGGACTTTCATTTTCGATTTAAATGGATGAAATATTCATCAATGACTGTTCATTATAGTTCGGCGCGCCTAACCTGACGCTGTGTTTCCGTTCGTCAACGTCAACTTCACCGACAGGAGCAGGACCATGCCATTCACCCGTATCGCAGTCCGCGAAGGCAAACCGGCCGCGTACCGCGCGGCGCTCGTCGATGGCGTGCATCGCGCGCTGATGCACACGTTCAACGTGCCCGAGGACGACATCTTCATGGTCGTCACCGAGCATGCGGCCGAGAACTTCGTGTACGGCCGCCACTACCTCGACATCGAACGCAGCGACGATCTCGTGATGATCCAGATCACCGCGAACAACACGCGCACGCTCGAGCAGAAGCGCGCGCTGTACCGGGCGATCGCGGACAACCTCGCGCAGCAGCCCGGCGTGCGGCAGCAGGACGTCTTCATCAGTCTCGTCGAGGTGCTGAAGGAGGATTGGTCGTTCGGCAACGGCCTCGCGCAGTACGCCGTTTGACCTGCGACAGGGCGACAGGGCCAGATCGTTGCCTGCCCGTTTTTGCGGCGTGTACTATGGAAGCAGCTTCACGGACGACGCCGGCGCGATCGGAAGACCCGCCGGCGCTTCTTCATGTGCAGGAGCCTCCATGTCGCGTGTGCTGGAAATCGTGTTGTCGCTGTCGCTGGAAGGGTGGCCGGCCAAGGCTGCGGGTCGCGCCCGCGGCACGCAGCGTGATTTCGGTGCCGAACTCGTGCGCGCGTGGCGGATCTGCCCGCAGGTCCGGATGCGCCGCGGCCA
The DNA here is from genome assembly GCF_050768715.1 of Burkholderia sp. ZZQ-2. Taxonomy (NCBI): domain Bacteria; kingdom Pseudomonadati; phylum Pseudomonadota; class Betaproteobacteria; order Burkholderiales; family Burkholderiaceae; genus Burkholderia; species Burkholderia sp. ZZQ-2. Next base: position 1,231 of record NZ_LDVA01000293.1, read on the forward strand.
TGAGCGCGTGACGATCGAGCCGTGCCAGATCGAGGAGGCCGAGCCGAGCCCCGGCGCAAGCTGGTGGACGTGGGTCGAGTCGAATGCGCATGGAAGGCGGGTCGTCGCGTCGCGCACGAAGGTGTTTGCGCCGGGGGTCACGACGCGTGAACTGTTCGACGCGGAGCATGCGGGCATCGTCGTCGCGATGCCGTTGCCCGTACCCGAGGTGACAGGCGAAGTCGACGGCGTCGCGCCGGATACGACCGGGCGCGCAGAGGCCGGCATGCAGCCGGAATCGTCGGCGCTGCGCCTCGTCAGCGAGCGGCGGCGCGGGCGGTGGGCCGACGACAGCGGCGTCGTGGTCGAGATGACGCTCGACGACGTCACGTTGCATCGCGGCGGCGAGCCGCCGCGCCGCTATGTCGAACTGCGTCTTGCCGCGCCGGACTGGGAAACCCGGGCCGCGCGCACGGCCGCGCTGCACGCGTTGTTTGCCGCGGCGCGCGAACTGAGCGGCGCGTGGCCCGCATTCGTCCAGCTGACGAGCGTGATCGATCGCGCATGTGCGGACGAGCCGGCCGCCAGCGGGCCCGTCAAGGCGCAGCCCGTCGACCTGACCGGCGTGCGCACGCAGCGCGCCGCGCTGTTCGCGTTGTCCGGCGACATCACCGCGCAATGGCTCGGCAACGAGGGCGGCGTGCTCGAGTACGACGATCCCGAATTCGTGCACCAGATGCGGGTCGCGCTGCGCCGCCTGCGTACGCTGATGCGCTTCTTCCCGCGCTTTGCCGACCGCCAGTGGCGGGACACGCTCGGCGTGGACATGCACTGGCTTGCCGCGCTGCTCGGCACGGTGCGCGACTGGGACGTGTTCGCGACCGAGAGCCTGCCCGCGCTGATCGCAGCCGACGGCGGCGACGGCGAATGGAACGGCACGCTCGACGCCGCGCGCGCACAGTGCGTCGCGGCACGGGGCGAGCTGCGGCAGGCGCTGCATTCGGCCCGCTACGCGCGGCTGACGCTCGGCTGGCTCGAATGGCTGGGCTCGCTTGCGATGCCGCACGCCGAAGACGGCGACGCACCCTCGCTGCGGCGCCACGCGACGAAGCGCGTGCGGCGGCTGTTCGGCCATCTGTACGCGTCGCCATCGCTCACGTCGCTCGACACGGCTGCGCGCCACCAGGTGCGGATCGATGCGAAGCGGCTGCGCTATGCGCTCGAGTTCTTCGCGTCGCTGGCGTCGCGCCGCACGCGCACCGAGACGGTCAAGACGCTCGCGCGCGTGCAGAGCGTGCTCGGCGAAGCCAACGACACGATAGTCGCGCTGCATCATCTCGAGAAACTGGCGGCGCCGCCGTATCAGCTCGGTTTCGTGCGCGGCTACGGCGCGGCGCTCGAGCAGCGCGCGGCGCGCGACGCCGAGACGCTGCTTGCCAGCCTGCGGCCGCCGAAGCTCGACGGCAAGCCGGGTTGAGCGGCACGCGCCGACTATAATGGCCGCCTGATTCCGGCCCGATTCCGGCTCCGGTCCAATTCCCGCACGTATCCCGATGACCGACGCACCGCATTCTTCCCCGTCCGCCGAACCGCTCGAACTGGGCGGCGAGCTGTGGCTGCGCGCCGGCGAGCAGACGCTCGGCGGCGCCACGCGCATCGCGCTGCTCGCGGCGATCGGCGACACCGGGTCGATCACGCGCGCGGCGAAGGCCGTCGGCCTCAGCTACAAGGCCGCGTGGGATGCCGTCGATACGATGAACAATCTCGCGGGCGAACCGCTCGTCGCGCGTTCGACGGGCGGCAAGGGCGGCGGCGGCACGACGCTGACGCCGCGCGCGACGTCGCTGATCGCCGCGTTCCGCACGATCGAGCGCGAGCATCGCCGGTTCATCGAGGCCGCGAGCGCGGCCGTGGCCGGGTTCGACGTCGACTGGGCGCTGATCGGCCGGATCGGGATGAAGACCAGCGCGCGCAACCAGTTGTTCGGCAAGGTCGCGGCGATCGTGCGCGGCACCGTCAACGACGAGGTCACGCTCACGCTGCCCGGCGGACAGCCGGTCGTTGCCGTGCTGACGCACGAGAGCGCCGATGCGCTCGGCCTGCAGGTTGGCGCGGATGCCTGCGCGCTCGTGAAGGCGTCCTGGGTCGTGCTCGCGGCCGACGATGGTGAGCACGCGTTGAAGGTGTCCGCGCGGAACCAGCTGCGCGGCCACGTGGAAACCGTCGCAGCGGGCGCGGTGAACAGCGAGGTGACACTGGCGCTCGACGGCGGCGGGACGTTGACGGCCGTCGTGACCAACGACAGCGTCGATGCGCTGCAGCTCGGTGCCGGCCGGCCCGCGATCGCGCTGTTCAAGGCGTCGAGCGTGATTCTTGCGGTGACGGGCTGAGCGGCGGCGTACCGGCGCGCTTCGGCTGCCGTGTGACGGACGGAGCGAAGCCGGCGTCGCCGCTGTATCGGTACGGCGCCGGCTTCGTTTCCGCTTTCGCCTTGTGCCGCTGCTGGCGGCTTCTCTCAGGCTCCAACGTGCTTGCCACGACGACCACGGCCACGGCCACGCGCACTCAAGCGACGCGCGTCGGCCACTCGGCGTGCGGCGTCGCCGCCTGCACGCGTCCTTCGCTCAACTGCACGACCTGGTCGCCGAACGCGGCGACGTCGTCGGGATCGTGCGAGATCAGCACCATCGGGATGTCGAGCCGCGCCTGCAGCTCGGCGAGCTCGTGACGCATGCGCTGGCGCATCGCGCCGTCCAGTGCGGCGAACGGTTCGTCGAGCAGCAGGATTCGCGGCTGCGCGACCAGTGCGCGCGCGAGTGCGACGCGCTGTTTCTGCCCGCCGGACAGCTGCGACGGATACTGCCCTGCGAGCGCCTCGAGATCGAACGCTTGCAGCCAGTACGCGACTTCCGGCGGCACTGCTTTTGCGCGCGGGTTGCGCAGCCCCGGCGTGAGCCCGAACGCGATGTTCTGGCGCACGTTCAGATGCGGAAACAGCGCGTAGTCCTGGAACAGATACGCGACGCGGCGTTCGCGGGTCGGCACGTCGATGCGGCGCGCGGCGTCGAACAGCGGTTCGCCGTTCAGCACGATCGTGCCTTCGTCGGGCGACAACAGGCCGGCGATCGCCTGCAGCGTCATGCTCTTGCCCGCGCCGGACGGCCCGAACAGCACGACGCGCTGCATCGTCGCGGTGAACGACATGTCGAGCGTGAAGCGGCGCTCGGCATTCGCGTAGGTCTTGCGGATGTCGACGACGAGGCTCATGCAGGCCTCCGCGGAAGCCGGCCGGCCACGCACGACGATGGGCGAGGCAGGCGTGTCATGTCAGCTGGCTCCGCCGGGCACGCGACGGCACGAGCCAGCCGGTCGCGAGCAGTACGAGCACGCAGGTGATCGACGTCACCAGCACGAGGAAGTTGGCCGTGCTGTCGTCGCCGGCCTGCACGGCCGCGTAGATCGCGACCGACAGCGTCTGCGTGCGGCCGGGCAGGTTGCCCGCGATCATCAGCGTCGCGCCGAACTCGCCGAGCGCGCGTGCGAACGCGAGCAGCGCGCCCGCGAGAATGCCGCGCGTGGCGAGCGGCAGCGTCACGCGGAAGAACACCGCCGCTTCGCCGAGCCCGAGCGTGCGCGCGGCGCGTTCGAGATGCGGATCGACGCCTTCGAACGCCGCCCGCGCCGATTTCAGGATCAACGGAAACGCGACGACCATCGACGCGATCACCGCGCCTTGCCACGTGAAGACGAGCTCGATGCCGAGCCTGTCGAGCCACGCGCCGAACACGCCGCGCCGGCCGAGCAGCACGAGCAGGTAATACCCGAGCACCGTCGGCGGCAGCACGAGCGGCAGCGTCAGCACGGAATCGACGACGTCGCGCAGCGGCGAGCGCCAGCGCGCGAGCATGAACGCGGCTGCGACGCCGAGCACGATGTCGAGCGCGGTCGCCCAGCCGGCAACCTTCAGTGACAGCAGCAGCGGGACCCAGGCGTCTTGCATCGCGTTACGCTCACTTGCCCGCAGGCTTGAAGCCGAACGTCGACAGCACGGCCTGGCCTTGCGGCGACGCGACGAAGTCGATGAACGACTGCGCCTGCGTGGCGTGGCGGCTGTCCTTGACCACGGCGATCGGGTAGGTGATGGCGGTCTTGGTCGGCACCGTCAGTGCGACCTTCACGCGGCCCGGCATGATTGCCGCGTCGGTGCCGAACACGAAGCCTGCGTCGACTTCGCCGCGTGCGACGTAATCGAGGCTCTGGCGCACGTTGGCGGCCAGCACGCCCTTCGCGCTGACGGCGTCCCACACACCGGCCGCGCGCAGCGCGCCTTCGGTGTAGCGGCCGACCGGCACCGACGCCGGGTCGCCGTACGCGATGCGCTTCACGCCGGATGCGGTCAGGTCGTTCAGCGACGTCGGCGCGGCCGCGTGGCTGTCCGCGGGCACGATCAGCACGAGCGAGTTCGCCGCGAAATCGCGACGCGTGCCGGGCACGATCACCTTTTCGCTGGCCGCACGATCCATCGCCTTCTGGTCGGCCGACGCGAACACGTCGGCCGGCGCGCCCTTGGCGATCTGCTGCATCAGCACGTCCGACGCGCCGAAGTTGAACAGCACCTTGGTATCCGGATGCTGCTTCTCGTACGCATCGCCGACGGCCTTGAACGCGTTCGTCAGGCTGGCGGCGGCCGACACGACGAGTTCATCGGCGGCGGAAGCGGGCGCGCTGAACGCGACTCCGGCGGCAAGCGTGGCGATCGGCAGCAGGCGAAGCAGGGTGCGGCGAAGCGGACGGACGGTTGAGCGCATGGCGAGTTCGTTCGAATGGGTGGAAACCGTAATCGTAATATAGGGCGGGTTATAACGCTCGACATACCGCACATGCGACGGCGCGCATGGAATGGTCAGACCTGAAAAGGAGGGCCGGCCGGGCGGCCGGTCATGTACGGAGCGTCTGCGACGACGACTGGGTGCGCTGCAGCGACGACGGCTGCGATGCGGGGCGGTAGTTCGGGTTGGCCTTCCATCGCGCGCGGACGAACGGGCGCTCGTGGCCCGACAACTGCAGCGCCACCTTGGTGACCCAGCGATGCGACGGCACCGTGATGCCGTGCAGCGCCACGGTGACGAGCGCGAGGCTCGCGACGACCGCGGGCACCGACCAGCGGTGCGGCACCGCGCGCCACGAACCCGCGATGAACGCGAGCGCGGCGATCGCGCCGACGATACAGCCGGTGATCGATTCGGACGGCGAATGCGCGTCGAGCGCGACGCGCGACACGCCGACCGCGACGCCGGCTGCGAGCCCGAGCGCGATGCCGGCGATCCGCACCGGCGTGCGCGTGCGGATCAGCGCCAGGAAAATCGCGACCGGATAAACCGACGTCGACAGCATCGCATGGCCGCTGAACCCGGTGAAATCCCACTTGCGGATGCCGATGCCCCAGCCGAGGAACGCGATCTTCGTCAGCGCGACCACGCCGATCGCGGCCGCGAGCACGCCGAGCCATGCGGCCGCGCGCTGCCACGAGTAGCCGAGCGCGAGCCAGACGGCGATCGTGATCGCGAGCGGCAAGGTCAGGCCGGCGCCGCCGAACGCGGTGATCATGATCCACAGGTGAGACGACAGGTCGAACATCGGGAAGGGGACGAACGAAGGCGGGGAAGATGCTTAAATCAACGCGCGAGCCGGAAAGAACGACTACAACGGATACAAGCGGCGAAGCCCCAGTATAGCGCCGCGTGCGCCCGAGCCCCGTTTTTTGCGCGGCCGGGAAATATCCGCGTGCAGGAAAAATCCCGGAAACAATGTTATGGTGCATTGCACAAAGTCGAACGCTGCATCCGCTGTGGTGCCCCTATTTTTCCTGACTGCGAGCCCGATCGATGACCAAAAGTCTGACCAAGGTGTGGCTGGGCGGCATGAAACGCATGCTGTCTCCGGCCGCCAAACGCGCGGCGCGCGATGCGCAGCGCATCACACGCGACGCACTCGAGGCTGCGGCGTCTCCCGCCGTATCCGATCTGTCCCCGCCGCGTGAATCGCGCGTGCGCCCGCGCGCGGCCGCATGGGCGGCAGGCGAGTGGACGCGTGGCGAACATCCGATGGCACCCGCGCTCGGGCGCCTCGTCCAGCATCTCGCTTACGGGCTCTACGTGCCGCCCGGCCGCCGGCGCGGCGCGATGCCGCTCGTCGTGATGCTGCACGGCTGCCAGCAGTCCGTCGACGAATTCGCGCAAGGCACGCGGATGAACCTGCTGGCCGACAAGCATGGTTTCGCGGTGCTGTATCCGGAGCAGTCGCTGCGCGCCCATGCACATGGCTGCTGGCACTGGTATGAAGATACCGACCGCGCGGGCCGCGGCGAGGCGAACGCGGTGGCGTCGCTCGTCGACGCGCTCGTCGACGAACACGGTTTCGACGCATCGCGTGTCTATGTCGCGGGACTGTCGGCCGGCGCGGGCCTTGCATCGCTTCTTGCACTGCACCATCCCGACCGCTTCGCGGCGGTGGCGCTGCACTCGGGCCCCGCGCTCGGCGAGGCGAATTCCGGCATTACCGCGATGGACGTGATGCGGCGCGGCGTGCGGCAGAACCCGGCTGCAGCCGTCGATGCGCTGGTCGATGCCGCCGCGTACCCGGGCATGCCCGCGCTGATCGTCCAGGGCGACGGCGACCACGTGGTCGCCCCGAAGAATGCCGACCAGCTGACGGTTCAGTTCATGCGCTTGAACGGGCTTGCCGACAGCCGCGGCGCACTGCGCGGCGGCGAGCGGGTCGAGACGCGCGACGCGGGCGCGCAGATCACCGATGTCTGCCGCGACGGCCAGCCTGTCGTGCGGCTCTGTCATGTGAAAGGGCTCGATCATGCGTGGGCCGGCGGCGATGAAGCCGTGCCGTTTCATGCGGCGGTCGGTCCCGATGCGAGCGCGATGATCTGGGCCTTTTTCGAGGCACAGCGGCGCACTGTGGCGACCGAACGACGCATCGTCTGATCGACGCTGGCCAAGAACTAGGGTTTTCCCTATAATCCGGGAAAACCCTAGTCAAAGAACCCTTGGATTGCGAGATCGACCATGTACCTGCTGAGCCACCTCTTCCTGATGCTGACCAAGAACGCTGAAACGGCCCGTAAAGAGCGCGCCGAGGCGTACCTGTCCGAAGCCACCGATATCTACGATCTCGAATTCCGCATGCGCAAGATCGATCGCGAATCGGCGATGAACCGCCCGTATTCGTTCGGCGCGCGCTAAGCAGCGCAGGGCGGGCCGGCCGGTCCGCCATTCCGGCGAGTCACGCAGCAGAAAAGGGCGCGTGCGGCTACATGCCGCACGCGCCCTTTTTGCATGTGTGGCGGTGCGTCGCGTCAGATGACCGTCAGGCGCACCGGTACGTTGTTGCGCGTCGCGTTCGAATACGGGCACACGTGGTGCGCCTTTTCGACCAGCGCTTGCGCGTCGGCCTTGTCGAGCCCCGGCAGCGACACGCGCAGCTCGATGTCGAGCCCGAAGCCGCCTGCGTCGTTCGGCCCGATGCCCACTTCCGCCGTGACCTGCGTGTCCGCCGGCAGCGCCTTCTTGTCCTGGCCGGCGACGAATTTCATCGCGCTCAGGAAACAGGCCGAGTAACCTGCGGCAAACAGCTGCTCCGGATTCGTGCCTTCCGCGCCCGTGCCGCCGAGTTCGCGCGGCGCGGCCAGCTTCACTTCCAGCTTGTTGTCGGCGGATACCGCGCGGCCGTCGCGGCCGCCCGTGCTAGTGGCGCTGGTCTTGTACAGAATGTTCATCGTGCAGCTCCTGTCGGGAAAAGGGAGGAAAGCGGCCCGGTCGAACGGGGTGTCGCCGGCCACGACGAAAATATAGAACACAAATGATTAGTGTGCAAATGAAATTTTGAAGAAAAGGCCCGACAGTGCCGGGCCGGTTCGTCGATGCTTTCCCGTCAGCGTTCGTTGGCGGCCGACAGCGCGTCGCGCAACTGGTGGAGATCGGCGCGCAGCCTGACCAGGAACTCGGGGGACTGCTGCATCGCGCAGAACAGATCGGCGGGTACCGAGCGAGCGCGCTCCTTCAGTGCACGGCCTTCCGGTGTCACGCGCACGTTCACGACGCGTTCATCGGCTGCGCTGCGCACGCGCTCGACGTAGCCGAGCGCCTCCAGCCGCTTCAGCAGTGGCGTGACCGTGGCCGGGTCGAGGTCTAGCCGCGCGGCGATGTCCTTCACGGCGATGTCATCGCGCTCCCACAGCACGAGCATTGCGAGATATTGGGGATAGGTCAGCGACAGCTTGTCGAGCAGCGGCTTGTACGCCTTCGTCATCGCGTGCGAAGTCGAATAGAGGGCGAAGCAGAGTTGCTCGTCGAGCGTCTGGGGCAGCGGGGGCGGGCGGTCCATCATTCGGGCGGCGCGTCGAACGCGCGAACAATTTGTACGCAAATCATTTTGCGCGCAAAAGATCGGGATGAACAGGGGGCGGCCGGCGCGGGGAGGCGGCCGACGGAGGCGGGGAACGGAGGAGGCGCCGGGCGGTAACCCGGCGCGAGCGCGGCGGGCCGGCGACACGCGCCGGCCGGGGAGACTTCAGCGACCCGACGTGGTGGTCGTCGCGCCCGGCTCCTGGATGCCGAAGCAGCCGCGATAGGTCGCGTAGAACGAGCAGTACAGCATCGTGACGATGACGATCGTCACCGGCATCATGATCGTCAGCGCATAGGCGCCGGCGCCGAGCGCCTGCAGCAGCAGCGACAGGGCGAGCGACGTGCCGAGCGCGACGCCGAACCACAGCGCGCCGTACACGACGAACGCGCCGCGATTGCGCCAGCAGCTGACGACGCTGAAGAACAGCGCCTTGGCGGGCGGCACGTCATGCCACGCGACCAGCACCGGCGCGAACCAGAACAGCATCGCGACCGGCAGGTAGAGCAGCGTCGCGAACATCAGCGCGCCGAACGTGCCTTGCGCGGCGAGCGTTTCCGGCGTCGCGCTCGCTTCGTCGGCCGCGCCCATCATCACGTGGAACAGCGCGCCGCCGTCCACGAACGACGAGGCAGCGAACACGAGCACCATCGACGCGACGTAGATCACGCCGAGCACGAGCAGCCGCTGGGTCGCGACGGTGCCGTACGAGCGGAAGCCGTCGATGAGGATCGTCGGCATCACGGGCTTCCCGGCCACCGTGTCGCGGCATGCGGCCATGAAGCCGACCGCGATGCCGGGAATGAACACGAGCGGCAGCGCGGAGCCGATCACGGGCACCTGCGACACCAGCGTGATCGCCAGCAGGTACGTGAAGAACAGCGTGATGAACGCGAGCGGGTTCCGGCGGAACAGCCAGATGCCTTGGCGGAACCAGACATAGCCCGTTTTCGCGGGCACTTCGATCAGTTGCATGCGGTTTGGATCTCGGGAAGCGCGGGCGTATGCGCGATACGCTCGCGCAGGATGCGTTCGAAATGGCCGGGGTCGTGCGGCTTGAGCATCTCGGCCGCGCGCGGCAGGTAGAAGTCGTACAGGCGCGACACCCAGAAGCGGTACGCACCCGCGCGCAGCATGTCGCTCCAGTGGCGGCGCTCCTCGGCCGTGAACGGCCGCACGGTCTGGTACGCGCGCAGCAGCGCATCGGCGCGCGCGACGTCGAGCACGCCGGTCGCGAGGTCGACGCACCAGTCGTTGACCGTGACCGCGACGTCGAACAGCCACTTGTCGCAGCCCGCGAAATAGAAGTCGAAGAAGCCGCCGAGCCGCACGTCATGGCCGGTGCCGGGCGCCGCGTGCGCGAACAGCACGTTGTCGCGGAACAGGTCGCAATGGCACGGTCCGGCCGGCAGTGCCGCGTAATCGTCTGACGCGAAGAAGCTGGCCTGATGCGCGAGTTCGCTTTCCAGCAGCGCGCGCTGCGCGTCGGTGATGAACGGCGAGATCGCCGGCGCGTTCTCCTGCCACCACGGCAGGCTGCGCAGGTTCGGCTGGTTGCGCGGATAGTCGCGGCCGGCGAGGTGCATGCGCGCGAGCATCTGCCCGACCTCGATACAGTGTTCGACCCCCGGCGCGAGTTCGGCGGAGCCGTCGAGCTTCGTGACGATCGCGGCCGGCTTGCCGTGCAGCTCGCCGAACAACGCGCCGTCGTCACGCGGGATCGGATCCGGCACCGGTACGCCGTGGCCGGCCAGATGGCGCATCAGGTCGAGGTAGAACGGCAGTTGCTGCGCCGTCAGGTTTTCGAAGATCGTGAGGACGTATTCGCCGCGCGTCGTCGTCAGGAAGAAATTGCTGTTTTCGATACCGGACGGAATGCCGCGGAACGCAAGCACGTCGCCCAGTTCGTAGTGGCGCATCCATTGCGCGAGATCGGAGTCGGAAACAGCTGTGAAAACGGCCATGCGGGATGCGTCAGGTCAGGGTGTCGGCACGCGGGCGGCGTGCGTCGCGACAGCAGGTGAAGGGAAGCGGCGCGCGGCGTTCGGTGCGGCGCGCCACGGAATCAGTAGCGCAGGTTCAGCGACGGCAGGCGCGTGATCGGGATGCCCGCGTCGTGCGGCTTCGGCGACGTGTCGGGCGTCGAGCTCATCTGGTAGCGCGTGCCGAAGTTCGACTTCACGTCGATCTCGACCGGCTTGCCGCGATCGCGGTACTCGGTGACTTCGGTGCCGTTCTTGCTCTTTTCGTGGAAGCTCGGCGTGCGGCGGATGTCGGCGAAGTCGACTTTCGACGTGACTTCGGCGCCCGGCCGGTTGATCTTGCGGAGATCGGGCAGGCCGGCGGCCTCGTTGGCCTCGGCCCGTGCCTGCGCGTCGGCGTCAGGCGTGCCGCCGGCGGCGTAAGCGGCGCTGGCGGCGGCAAACGCGGCGGCAGCGACGACGAGAATGAGCGGCTTCATGATGAGTCTCCAGTGAACCCACCAATTTTAGCAAATACTGCGCACCATCCGGCCCTCGCGTGCGTGGGGGCAGCCACAAGGGCGACCGGGTTCCGTGGTAATGTCGTCGGATCAGACGAGGTGATGAAAATGAAGAACGATTTGAGCCGCCGGCACCGTGTGCTGACGCCCGAGAGCCCGTCGGTCGAGGCTTTCGACGATCCGGTCGCCGCCGTCGCGCGGCTGTCCGCCATTTACGACACGAACACGGGTTTCCTGCGTGACGCATTCGCGCGCTATCGCCGCCACGAACCGATCACCGAGCACGTGCGCGCGTGCTACCCGTTCGTGCGGATCCGCACCGATGTCAACACGCACGTCGATTCGCGCCGCTCGTATGGTTTCGTCGCGGGCCCCGGCGTGTTCGAGACGACGGTCACGCGCCCCGACCTCTTCGCGAACTACTATCGCGAGCAACTGCGCCTGCTGGCGAAGAACCACCATGTGAAGATCGAGATCGGCGTGTCGTCGCAGCCGATTCCGATCCATTTCGCGTTTCCCGAAGGCATCCATCTCGAGGGCGAGCTCGACCGCGACCGCCTGCTCGCGATGCGCGACATCTTCGATACGCCCGACCTGTCGTATCTCGACGATCGCATCGTCAACGGCACGTTCGAGCCGGCGCCGGGCGAGCCGCATCCGCTCGCGCTGTTCACGGCCGCGCGCGTCGACTTCTCGCTGCACCGGTTGCGCCACTACACGGCGACGTCGCCCACGCATTTCCAGAACTACGTGCTCTACACGAACTACCAGTTCTACATCGACGAGTTCGTGAAGCTGGGCCGCACGGTGATGACGGAGAGCGACGATCCCGAGGTGCGCGCGTATCGCAGCCAGTACAGCTCGTTCGTCGAGCCGGGCGATGTCGTGACCTACAACGCGAACCTCGGCAGCGAGCCGGCCGAGGGCGCCGCGCCGCCGCGCCTGCCGCAGATGCCCGCGTATCACCTGAAGCGCGCGGACGGCAGCGGGATCACGATGGTCAACATCGGCGTCGGTCCGTCGAACGCGAAGACGATCACCGATCACATCGCGGTGCTGCGTCCGCACGCGTGGGTGATGCTCGGTCACTGCGCGGGGCTGCGCAATACGCAGCGTCTCGGCGACTACGTGCTCGCACACGGCTACGTGCGCGAGGATCACGTGCTGGATGCCGACCTGCCGCTGTGGGTGCCGATTCCGGCGCTCGCCGAGGTGCAGCTCGCGCTCGAGCGCGGGGTGGCCGACGTCACGCGGCTCGATGGCGTCGAACTGAAGCGCGTGATGCGCACGGGCACCGTCGCGAGCGTCGACAACCGCAACTGGGAGCTGCGCGATCATCGCGAACCCGTGCAGCGCCTGTCGCAGAGCCGCGCGATCGCGCTCGACATGGAAAGCGCGACGATCGCCGCGAACGGCTTCCGCTTCCGCGTGCCGTACGGCACGCTGCTCTGCGTGTCGGACAAGCCGCTGCACGGCGAGCTCAAGTTGCCGGGCATGGCCGATACGTTCTATCGCGGGCAGGTCGACCAGCATCTGCAGATCGGCGTGAAGGCGATGGAGATCCTGCGCACGAACGGGCTCGACAAGCTGCATAGCCGGAAACTGCGGAGCTTTGCGGAGGTGGCGTTCCAGTGATGTGAACGGCGGCCCCGGGTGCGGTGTGCGTCGCGATGTCAGGCGCAATCGCGACCAGGGGCATGACGGGCTTCAAGGCGGCAGGCGTGCACTTGTACCGCTCCGTCTGGCCGTGCGTAGCCACTCGCGGTGGCGCGCGTCGCGGCCTTAGTACTGGAACTCGATCATTTTCTGCAATTTGGAAGTTGTCCTATTGGTTGCCCCTGTCATCGAGAATATGCTCTCCTGCGCGGCGTTATTCGACGCCCGTACGAAGGAACGGCGAACAGTCGATCCGATCGATTCCTATCAAAATGAAAGAGGGCATACCTGATGAAAATCAATCTCTTGCTGGCTTCCCTGATGTTCACCACATCTCTGTCGGCAATGGCCGCAACCGCGGTGATCGGCCCGTCCAATCCTTGTGCACCCGTCGCAGTAATCGGTCCGTCCAACCCCTGCAAACCCGTCGCGGTGATTGGTCCCGGCCCTGTCAAAAAGTGTCCGTGCTATTGACCGAATAAGTGATTAAACAGGTGCGCTCGCTCTTGGGCGCATCTCGTCCGCGTATTGCTTTTTCGTGCCGTCCGGCACGCTGCTGTGCGTGTCGGACAAGCAGCTGCGCGCCGGGGTCAGCGCGCGGCTTTGGCGGCCGGTTCGTGCGATCCACTCCGAGCCGTTTCCAACATCGAATCTCGCACCGCATCGACGACCCGACCCGCATCCGCCTGTCGCTTGATCGCCAGCCGCCATTCCCCGAGCGCCCGCAGTTCGGCGCCACCGAAATATTCCATGATGTCCGGCAGGCGGCGCACGACGCCGCGGCTGCCCCAGCAGCCGTCGTCGATTTCCGTTGGAAAGACCCACACGCGCGTCGCGACGGCGTCGACCGGCAGGCCCTCCGCGCGCGCGACGGCAGCGGTCACGTCCGCGATCAGCCCGGCACGCGCGGCATCCGTGTACTGACCTTCCGGCACGGTCGGCACGATCCGGTAGATCGGCGCAGGCGCGACAGCCCCTGCGCGATACACGGCTGCCGGCCGATGGACGAAGATCCAGGTCACGTCCCGCGTGCGCGGATCGTCGGGATCGAGTCCCTCGTGACGGATCAGCGTTCCGGTCAGTTCTTCCATCAGTTGGGCTTCGGCCTGCGGTGCGAGCGCACCTTCGGGAATGTAGACGTCGATCATCGGCATGATGGTGTCCTGGTTCGGTGAGGATGGCGTCGCTCCGATGCTGGGCGACGTGAATCCAGTGTACGAACCGCATGCCGCCACGCGGAGTGGCGAAACTGCCATTCGACGATGCCATTTCCGACACTGCACCCGACGACGGTTGCGCGCGTTTATCGCGTGAAGCGACGGCGATACTCGCCGGGGGAAATGCCGGTCTCGCGCTTGAACAGTTGCCGGAAGCCGCTGATGTCCGCATAGCCGACGCGTTCGCAGACGGTGTCGATCGCGAGCGTCGTTTCCGCGAGCAGCCGCTTCGCGACTTCGATCCTGAGCGTCTGCAGATACCTGAGCGGCGGCGCGCCCACGGCGTCCCTGAAGCGGCGATGGAGCGTGCGTTCGCTCATCGCGACGTGATCGCTCAGCCGGGCGAGGCTGAACGGCTCGCGCAGGTGCTTTTCCATCCAGCGTTGGGCGCGTGCGATAGCCGCATCGTCGTGCCCGTCATGCCCCATCCGGCCGAGATCGATGAATGAATCCTGCGACACGCGGTTCACGTCGATCAGCATGACCTTGGCGACGGCCGCGGCAAGGCGCGCGTTCGCCAGTTTGTCGACGACCCGCAACGCGAGATTCTGATACGACGTGACGGCGCCGCCGCACAATATGCCGTCCTGTTCGGTCAGGACGTCCGACGCGCGCAATGCCACGTCCGGATAGCGTACGCGGAAGCTCGATGCTTTCGACCAGTGCGTCGTGGCGACGCGGCCGTCGAGCAGCCCGGCTTCCGCGAGCAGGAACGCGCCCGTGCAGTACGTCGCGATCAGTGTGCCGCGCGCATGTTGCCGGCGCAGCGCGTCGAACAGCGGCGCGAGTGACGCCGGCCGGGCGAGCAGCCGCTCGAGATCGGCGACGAACGGAGCGGTGAGCCAGATCGCATCGGCGGTGCCGTGACCGTCGATCGTGCCGTCGACCGCGGCGGCCTGGCCGGAAGCCGTGCGTACCGGCTTGCCGTCGATCGATTCGATGCGCCAGCGAAACGGGGCTTGCGGCCGGCCGATACGTAATGACGGGGCGAGATGATTGGCTGCCGTGAAGATGTCGGTCGGCGCGGCGATGCCAGATGCAAGGGCATGGTCGACAGCCCAGATCCGGATGAGTGGCATGGGTGGCGGGAATGGCCATGAACAGGGCCGATCCTACCATTGGTTCCCACGGTCGTGCGGGCGGTTGCAGGCACGCGCTGCACCGGCCCGCGGCGTGCGCGGCAGTCGGGCTTGCCGCTCGCATCGCCGGTGGGGAGCAGGGATGGCGCGGAGCGTGCCGCTGAAAGCGACAAGGCCGCCCGGCGCTGAAGCGCACGGGCGGCCTTGCCGGTCAGGCGATTGCGCTGTCGCTCAGCACTCGCCCTTCTTCGCGTGCCCCGGCGGGCAGTGATAGCCGCGGCGATCCGGGCCATGTTCGCGGCCGCGATAACGCTGGTGATCTTCCCATTCGCGGCGTTCCCAGTAGCGGTGGCCGTCCCAGTAGCGGTCGCCGTGCCAGCCGACGATGACCGCGGGCGCCGGGGCGACCACGACGGGCGCGGGCGCGACGACGACCGGTGCGGGCGTGCCGATGTTGACGTCGACGTTGACGGCGTGGGCGAGGCCGGACAGCGAAAGGCCGAGGCCGGCGAAGGCAAGGGCGATCAGCGAGCGTTGCATGTTCTTTTCCGTGATGTCGTTGTAAAAGGCCGGCGCGACGCGATGGAAGCGAGGGGGGATCGTTCCACCGGGGGAAACGCCGCACCGACACATGCAGTGTGCTGGTGCGCGACGGAAAACGCGAGGCGGGTTTGTTACGGCGGATTGGCGGCCGGCAGGCGCAGGGTACGGGCGTCGGGTCGCGTCATTTGACAATGGCGGCCCGCGTTTGCGGATGATTGCGCGCGTCGCACGGCACCGGCCTTGCGAATTTGACATTCGACGGCGTATGGCACGCCAAGCGCGATTAATGGCGCGTTACAAAGTGACACACGGCAGGTGGCGGGATCGCCACGCCTGCCGCGCAGAAAGCGGGAAGCCGGCCCTCGGGCCGGCGGTCTTCATCCAACGGTTACAGGTAGAACATCCGGTCTTCTTCGGGGCGCGGTGGATGGCCATCGTCGTCCGAACCTTCTTCCTCGCCGCTGTCCTCGTAGAACGCGAGCACGGCGTCGAGCACCTGGTCGGGATCGTCGATCACCTGCATCAGGTTCATGTCTTCCGGATTGATGAGGCCCATCGGGATCAACTGGTCGCGGAACCATTGCAGCAGCCCCTTCCAGAACTCGCTACCGACGAGGATGATCGGCACGAGGCGCGATTTCTTCGTCTGGATCAGCGTGAGCACTTCCGACAGCTCGTCGAGCGTGCCGAAGCCGCCCGGCATCACGATCACCGCATCCGAATTCTTCACGAACGTGACCTTGCGCGTGAAGAAGTGGCGGAAGCGCAGCGAGATGTCCTGGTAGTGGTTGCCGGCCTGTTCGTGCGGCAGCTCGATGTTCAGGCCGACCGACGGCGCCTTGCCGGCGTGCGCGCCCTTGTTCGCGGCTTCCATGATGCCGGGGCCGCCGCCGGAGATCACGGCGAAGCCGGCGTCGGACAGCTTGCGTGCGATCTGCACGGCGAGCTTGTAGTGCGGCGTGTCGGGCTTGAGGCGAGCAGAACCGTAGATGCTGACGGCCGGGCGGATCTCCGACAGGTACTCGGTCGCCTCGATAAACTCTGCCATAATCGTGAACATCTGCCACGATGCGCGCGCCTTCTTGGCCGTCGCGCGTTCTTGATCTGCGAGCGAACGCAGACTCGGAATCACTTTTCTCTTGTTCATAATGCCTGAAGAACGAAATCTGGAAGGTAAGACCCTGCTATTGGTTGACGGTTCGAGCTATCTGTATCGGGCTTACCATGCGATGCCTGATTTGCGTGGCCCTGGCGGGGAGCCGACCGGAGCGCTCTACGGAATCATCAACATGCTGCGCCGTATGCGCAAGGAAGTCAGTGCAGAGTATAGCGCTTGCGTGTTCGATGCAAAGGGCAAGACGTTCCGTGACGACCTTTATGCCGACTATAAGGCAAACCGTCCGTCGATGCCGCCCGATCTTGCGTTGCAGGTCGAGCCGATCCACGGCGCCGTGCGTGCGCTCGGCTGGCCGCTGCTGATGGTCGAAGGCGTCGAGGCCGACGACGTGATCGGCACGCTCGCGCGCGAAGCCGAGCGGCACGGGATGAACGTGATCGTGTCGACGGGCGACAAGGATCTCGCACAGCTCGTGACCGACCGCGTCACGCTCGTCAACACGATGACCAACGAGACGCTCGATCGCGACGGCGTGATCGCGAAGTTCGGCGTGCCGCCCGAGCGGATCATCGATTACCTCGCGCTGATCGGCGACACCGTCGACAACGTGCCGGGCGTCGAGAAGTGCGGGCCGAAGACGGCCGTGAAATGGCTGGCCCAATACGACAGCCTCGACGGCGTGATCGAGCATGCGGGCGACATCAAGGGCGTGGTCGGCGACAACCTGCGCCGCGCGCTCGACTTCCTGCCGCTCGGCCGCAAGCTCGTGACCGTCGAGACGGCCTGCGATCTCGCGCCGCACCTCGAATCGATCGAGGCGTCGTTGAAGACGGACGGCGAAGCCCGCGACATGATGCGCGACATCTTCGCGCGTTACGGCTTCAAGACCTGGCTGCGCGAAGTCGACAGCGCGCCGGCCGAAGGCGGCGGCGCCGATGCGCCGGAAGGCGAGCCGGCGCCGGTGGTGGCAGCCGACATCGTCCGCGAATACGACACGATCCAGACCTGGGAGCAGTTCGACGCGTGGTTCGCCAAGATCGACACGGCCGCGCTGACCGCGTTCGACACCGAGACGACTTCGCTCGACCCGATGCTCGCCCGGCTCGTCGGCCTGTCGTTCTCGATCGAGCCGGGCAAGGCGGCATACCTGCCGGTTGCGCACCGCGGTCCCGACATGCCCGAACAGCTTCCGATCGACGAAGTGCTCGCGCGCCTGAAGCCGTGGCTCGAATCGGCCGATCGCAAGAAGGTCGGCCAGCACCTGAAATACGACGCGCAGGTGCTCGCGAACTACGACATCGAACTGAACGGCATCGAGCACGACACGCTGCTCGAATCGTACGTCGTCGAATCGCACCGCACGCACGACATGGACAGCCTCGCGCTGCGTCATCTGGGCGTCAAGACGATCAAGTACGAAGACGTGGCCGGCAAGGGCGCGAAGCAGATCGGTTTCGACGAAGTGGCGCTTGCGGAGGCCGCCGCATACGCGGCCGAAGATGCGGACATCACGCTGCAGCTGCATCACGTGCTGTATCCGCAGGTTGCACGCGAACCGGGCCTCGAGCGCGTGTATCGCGAGATCGAAATGCCCGTGTCGCTCGTGCTGCGCAAGATGGAACGCACGGGCGTGCTGATCGACGATGCGCGCCTGCAGGCGCAGAGCACCGAAATCGCGACGCGCCTGATCGAGCTCGAAGGGCAGGCGTACGAACTGGCCGGCGGCGAATTCAATCTCGGCTCGCCGAAACAGATCGGGCAGATTTTCTTCGAGAAGCTGCAACTGCCGGTCGTGAAAAAGACGCCGAGCGGCGCGCCGTCGACCGACGAGGAAGTGCTGCAGAAACTGGCCGAGGACTACCCGCTGCCGAAGCTGCTGCTCGAGCATCGCGGGCTGTCGAAGCTGAAGTCGACCTATACCGACAAGCTGCCGCGCATGGTGAACCCGTCCACGGGCCGCGTGCACACGAACTACGCGCAGGCCGTCGCGGTCACGGGCCGTCTTGCGTCGAACGATCCCAATCTTCAGAACATTCCGGTGCGCACGGCCGAGGGCCGGCGGATCCGCGAGGCGTTCATCGCCTCGCCGGGCCACCGGATCGTGTCGGCCGATTATTCGCAGATCGAACTGCGGATCATGGCGCATATTTCGGGCGATGCGTCGCTGCTGCGCGCGTTCTCGCAGGGCGAAGACATTCACCGCGCAACGGCCGCCGAGGTGTTCGGCGTGACGCCGCTGGAGGTCAATTCCGACCAGCGCCGGATCGCGAAGGTGATCAACTTCGGGCTCATCTACGGGATGAGCGCGTTCGGGCTCGCATCGAACCTCGGCATTACGCGTGATGCGGCGAAGCTCTATATCGACCGGTATTTCGCCCGTTATCCGGGCGTCGCGCAGTACATGGAAGACACGCGCTCGGTGGCGAAGGAGAAGGGCTACGTCGAAACCGTTTTCGGTCGCCGCCTGTGGCTGCCCGAGATCAACGGCGGCAACGGGCCGCGCCGCCAGGCAGCCGAGCGCGCGGCGATCAATGCGCCGATGCAGGGCACGGCGGCCGACCTGATCAAGCTGTCGATGATCGCGGTTGACGACTGGCTCACGCGCGACAAGCTTGCGTCGCGGATGATCATGCAGGTGCACGATGAACTGGTGCTCGAGGTACCCGACGGCGAGCTGTCGCTGGTGCGCGAGAAACTGCCGGAAATGATGTGCGGCGTGGCGAAGCTCAAGGTGCCGCTCGTCGCCGAAGTGGGTGCCGGCGCGAACTGGGAAGAGGCACACTGACGCACCGCCACGCGGTTCCCGATTCCTGCGGCATATTGTTGCAGGGATGCTGAATATCGAGATGGTTTGCTTGTGGTCAACGCGCAAGCTCCCGGACAATGCATGTCATGGACACGGGGGCTTGCGCGCCCCGCGTTCCCGGGGCGGTCGTATCGAAGTGCTTCGAACTGCACATCGATGATGTCCGAACCGGTTAATCCAACGGGTGGCGCGAATGCATCGCGTTCGCACTGTCCGGCGGCAGCAGTTTCGAATCGCAAAGGGGGAACAGATGCATCGGATCATTATCGTAGGCGGAGGCGCGGGCGGCCTGGAACTGGCGACGCGGCTCGGCGACCGTTACGGCGCGCGCGGCAATCGTCCCGCGCGTGCGCTTGTCACGCTCGTCGACCGCAATCCGACCCACATCTGGAAACCGCTGCTGCATGAGGTCGCGGCCGGCAGCATGGATCCGTTCACGCAGGAGCTCGAATATGCAGCGCAGGCGCGCTGGCATGGCTTCGAATTCCAGCAGGGCGAACTGACCGGGCTCGACCGCGCGGCGAAACGCTTGACGCTGTCACCCATCAACGACAGCGACGGCGAGGAATTGCTGCCGGCGCGCGAGCTGGAATACGACACGCTCGTGATCGCGATCGGCAGCACGACCCACTTCTTCGGCGTGCAGGGCGCATCGGAAAACGCGATCGCGCTCGATACGGTCGGCGAGGCCGAGCGTTTCCGCAAGCGGCTGATCGCCGCGTGCATGCGTGCGGAACATCAGGCGCCGGCGCCGACTGCGCCGGGCGAGGCGGCCGAGCCGCGCATCCAGGTCGTGATCGTCGGTGGCGGCGCGACGGGCGTCGAGTTGTCCGCCGAGTTGCGCAACACCGCGCAGGTGTTGTCGGCCTACGGGCTGCACAAGCTCGACCCGCGGCACGACGTCGGCATCGTGCTGATCGAATCGGGGCCGCGAATTCTCCCGGCGTTGCCGGAGCGCGTGTCGTCGGCGACGGCCGAACTGCTCGAAAAGATCGGCGTGCGGCTGATGCTTGCCGAGCGCGTGACCGAGGTGGCGCCCGGGGCTGTCCACACGGCGAGCGGCAAGACGGTGCGTGCCGACCTGACGGTCTGGGCCGCAGGCATCAAGGCGCCGTCCGTGCTCGCCAATCTCGATGGCCTTCAGGTCAACAAGCTCGGCCAGCTTGACGTGCGCCGCACGCTGCAGACCTTTACCGACGACAACGTGTTCGCGCTAGGCGATTGTGCGGCATGCGCATGGCCCGGCAACGAGCGCAACGTGCCGCCGCGCGCGCAGGCTGCGCACCAGCAGGCGAGCTTCCTGCTGAAGGCAATCGGCTGTCGGCTCGACGGGCGCCCGCTGCCCGAATTCACCTATCGCGACCTGGGCTCGCTCGTGTCGCTCGGCCATTTCAGCGCGGTCGGCAACCTGATGGGCGGGCTGATCGGCGGCAACATGCTGATCGAAGGGCTGTTCGCGCGCTTCATGTACATGTCGCTGTACCGGATGCACATCGCCGCGCTGCACGGCTATCCGCGCATGATGCTCGACACGGTTGCGCACTGGCTGCGGCGCACGACGCTGCCGCGCGTCAAGTTGCACTGAGCGCACGTTCGCGCGGGAAGCGGGCGGGGAGCGCACGTCGTGCGTAGTCCCTGCCCGTCGTTCTTTGCGGGCTGCCGTGCCGGCGTGTGACGGGCAACATCGATCGCGTGTTTTTCGTTTCAATTCGCCAGCATCCGATCGCTCGACGGCGATCGACATGCGGCTTGTTGCATCGCGATTCGATGGGGCGCCTGCGGTTTTTTGCGCGGCGATCGGCGTGTCGAAGCAACACGCCGTAATCGAGTCTTACATATCCGACAGTTGACGTGACAACGGATTATTGGGCATCTTGTCCGGGTTTCCGTTTGCGGCGGGGNGGGGTGCCAACCGCCGCGACATCCGCGCCGCATGCCGGCGCGATGCCACGTCATGCCGTATCCGCGATCGTGACGGCGGCGCCCAATCGAGGAGTGCATTCATGTTGAAACCCGAAGTCGACAGCCTGGTTCCCCACGTTCCGTTCTCGCGCCGCAAGTTCATGCAGGCCGCGCTGGGCGGTGCCTTCGCAGCGGCGGTGCTGCCCGTGTCGGCGCAGACGGTCACGACCGACAGCGAAGGGCTGGACGTCGACACCGTCGAGATCCGCTCGGGAGACGCGAGCGTGCCCGCGTATCGCGCGCAGCCGAAGGACAAGACGAACCTGCCGGTCGTCATCGTGATTCACGAGATCTTCGGCGTGCACGCGCACATCGCCGACGTCTGCCGCCGCTTCGCGAAGCTCGGTTATCTCGCCATCGCGCCCGACCTGTTCGTACGGCAGGGCAATGCGGCGAAGTATCCGACGATCAAGGATCTGTCCGAGCACATCATCAGCAAGGTACCGGACCGGCAGGTGACCGAGGATCTCGATGCGACCGTCGCGTGGGCCGGCAAGAACGGCGGCGACCTGTCGCGTCTCGGCGTGGTCGGGTTCTGCTGGGGCGGCCGTCAGAGCTGGCTGTATGCCGAGCACAACCCGCACGTGCGTGCGGCCGTTGCATGGTACGGGTTCGTCGAAGGCAAGACCGACGAGATGACGCCGTTCAACCCGGTCGATCATGCATCGTTGCTGAAGGTGCCCGTGCTCGGGCTCTACGGCGAGAAGGACGCGAACATCACGCAGGCATCGCTCGCCGACATGCGCAAGGCGATCCAGGCGAGCGATTCGAAGCTCGCGCGCGAATCGGAGATCGTCGTGTATCCGGATGCCGGCCACGCGTTCTTTGCCGATTACCGGCCGAGCTATGTGAAGGCCGATGCGGAGGAGAGCTGGAAGCGCGCGATCGCGTGGTTCCACAAGTACGGCGTGATGTAACCGGCAAGCGGCGGCACATGCCGCCGCTGCGTTGCGACCGCGCTTACGGTGTCGGGCCGGTTGCGATCGGTCGCGACGGATCGGCGCTCCATTCGCTCCACGAGCCTGGATACAGCGACGCGCCGTGCAGACCCGCCACCTCCAGTGCAAGCGCATTGTGGCAGGCGGTGACGCCGGAGCCGCATTGCAGGATCACGCGGTTCGGTTCGGTGCCAGCCAGCACCGCGGAAAACGCTTCGCGCAGCTCATGGCCGGTCTTGAAGCGGCCGTCCGCGGCGAGGTTGTCCTTGAAGAAGCGGTTGCGCGCACCGGGGATGTGGCCGCCCACACGATCGATCGTTTCGTTTTCGCCGCGGTAGCGGTCGGGTGCGCGTGCATCGATCACGACGCGCGTGGGTGTGCTCACGTTGGCGAGCACGGCTGCCGCGTCGACCGTCGATTCGAGCGGCGCAGCCGCGCGGAAATCGCCGGCGGCCGGGTGCGGCACGTCGGTCGCCAGAGGCTGGCCGGCTGCTTCCCAGGCCTGCAGGCCGCCGTCGAGCACGGCGACCGAATCGTGGCCGAGCCAGCGCAGCAGCCACCACAGGCGCGCCGCATAGGCGCCGCCCTGTGCGTCGTACGCGACGACTTGCTGGCCCTGCTTGAGGCCTCGGCTCGCGAGCAGCGTGGCGAGTGCGTCGCGGGTCGGCAGTGGATGGCGGCCGTTGGTGCCCGTCTTGCGGCCGGACAGGTCGCGGTCGAGATGAAGATACTGTGCGCCGGGGATATGACCGGCCGCATACGCGGCTTCGCCGGCGGCGGGATCGACGAGATCGAAGCGACAATCGAACAGTGCGACGCTGCCGGGCGCCGCCGCCAGGCGCTCGGCGAGATTGGCGGCGGAAATGAGTGTGGTGTAGTGGGTGTGTGGCATGACGGCTCCCTGGAGTGCGAATGGCCTGACATTCCAAGTCTAAACAAAAAAAGACGGGCCGAAGCCCGTCTTTTCGTCTGCCGGATGCCGTGCGGCGTCAAAGCGCCGCACCGGCTGTCAGATGTCGCCGAGGTGGCGGCGCAGGAACTCGTGGAAGTGCTGCATGCCGTCTTCCATCGGGCTCTGGTACGGGCCGACCTGCGACTCGCCGCGTGCCATCAGCGCACGGCGGCCTGCGTCCATCCGCATCGCGATTTCGTCGTCCTCGACGGCCGTTTCCATATAGGCGGCGCGTTCCGCCTCGACGAATTCGCGTTCGAACAGCGCGATTTCCTCGGGGTAATAGAACTCGACGATGTTGGTCGTCTTTTGCGGGCCGCGCGGGATCAGCCACGACACGACGAGCACGTGCGGATACCACTCGATCATCAGGCCCGGGTAGTAGACCATCCAGATCGCGCCGAACTCCGGCGGCACGCCGTTGCGGAACTTGAGCACCTGCTCGTGCCATTTCTGGTAAGTCGCGCTGCCCGGTTTCGCGAGGGCGTTGTGCACGCCGACCGTCTGCACGCTGTACCAGTCGCCGAACTCCCACTTGAGGTCGTCGCACGACACGAAGCTGCCGAGGCCCGGGTGGAACGGGACGACATGGTAATCCTCGAGGTAGACCTCGATGAACGTCTTCCAGTTGTAATCGCACTCGTGCACTTCGACGTGATCGAAGTGGTATTCGGAGAAGTCGAAGTGATGCTTCGTGCCGAGATGGGCGAGATCGCGCGCGACGTTTCGGCCTTCGGCTTCGAACAGCAGCCCCTGCCAGTTCTGCAGCGGGCTCTTGCCGAGGTTCAGGCACGGCTTGTCGGGGAAGTGCGGCGCGCCGAGCAACTGGCCGTCCAGGTCGTACGTCCAGCGGTGCAGCGGGCACACGATGTTCTGCGTGTGGCCGCGCCCGTTGAGCATGATCGCCTGCCGGTGACGGCAGACGTTCGACAGCAGTTCGATCTGGTTCGCGGGGTTGCGGACCAGCACGCGACCTTCCTTCTCGGACGGCAGCGCAAAATAATCCCCCGCCTCGGGCACCATCAACTCGTGCCCGACGTAACGAGGTCCTTTCTTGAAGAGGGTTTCGATCTCGCGCTCGAGTAGCGCCTCATCGAAGTATGCAGTGACTGGAAGCTGGCTGTGGGCCGACTTCAACTGAAGCGCATCGCTCAGATTGGACATTCCCACTCCCGGTGTTAGCGTGAAAGCAGTGAACAACCCAACCATCGAAAAATCGATTTAGGGAAACGCGGAATTATACCCGGTTCGCCTCGCAAGGCCAGGATTAAGTGCCTGATTTGTGTCAATTTTTTGTCGGGCGGGAATCGGAAGGCGCACAATGTGCGTCGAAGGTGGGGCCGGAATATGTAGCCGGGTGCCCAAGACGGCAGGTCGGAAAATTCTCTTTTGCCGTAGAATGTCCGACTTGTTTTGAAATTTGACACCCTCGTCCATGGCGAAAACCGCATCCCCAGGCGCCACGCCGCCCGGCAATGGCACCGAACCGTTGCCGGACAATTACGAGACGGCGCTCGCGGAGCTCGAGACGCTGGTTGCCCGGATGGAAGGCGGCGCGTTGAGCCTCGAGGATTCGCTGACGGCGTATCGCCGCGGTGCGACCCTCGTTGCGTTTTGCCAACAGCAGCTTGAGAAAGTGGAACAGCAGGTTCGCGTGCTCGACGGCGCGACGCTGAAGCCGCTTTCGTCCGGAACGGCCGCCACGGACGGCGAAGACGACGATCTATGACATTCGAACAATGGATGCGGTCCGTGCTTGACCGTGTCGAGGACGCACTCGGCCACTATTTGCCCGCTGAAACCGCGGTGCCGGCGAAACTCCACGAGGCGATGCGCTACGCGGTCCTCGGCGGCGGCAAACGCGTTCGCCCGCTGCTGTGCCATGCAGCAGGCGAACTGACCGGCGCGACGGAAGCGGCGCGCAATGCGGCGGCGGCGGCACTGGAGATGATCCATGTCTACTCGCTCGTGCACGACGACATGCCGTGCATGGACGACGACGCACTGCGTCGCGGCAAGCCGACCGTGCACGTGCAGTACGACGAGCCGACGGCACTGCTGGTCGGCGACGCGCTGCAGTCGCAGGCGTTCGTTGCGCTGACCGACGCCGCTGCGCTGTCGCCGGTGCAGCAGGCCGCGCTCGTGCGCGAGCTGGCGCTGGCGAGCGGCTCGATCGGCATGGCCGGCGGGCAGGCGATCGACCTGGCGAGCGTCGGCCTCAAGCTGACGCGCGAGCAGCTCGAGACGATGCACCGGATGAAGACGGGCGCACTGTTGCGCGCGGCCGTGCGGATGGGCGCGCTGGCCGGCGAGACGCCGTCGGCGGAAACGATGGCGGCGCTCGATGTGTACGCAGGGGCCGTGGGTCTGGCCTTCCAGGTCGTCGACGACATTCTCGACGTCACGACCGATTCGGCGACGCTCGGCAAGACGGCCGGCAAGGATGCGGCGAACGACAAGCCGACCTATGTATCGATCCTCGGCCTCGAGGCGTCGCGCGAGCTCGCAGCACAACTGCGCGCCGAAGCGCACGACGCGCTGAAACCGTTCGGCGCACGCGCTCAGCGTCTCGCCGAACTTGCCGACCTGGTAGTGAACCGGGTCAGCTGACGCGAAAGCCCGCCGCCGCGCACATGCTACGGTGCGTGCAACAGAATGCGGGCGCGTTTGATTTCCTACAATGGAACGACGATGTACGACTTGCTGAAAACCATCGACGACCCGGCGGACTTGCGCCGCCTCGATCGTCGCCAACTTCAACCGCTCGCGGATGAACTGCGCGCGTTCGTGCTCGACAGTGTGTCGAAGACGGGCGGCCATTTGTCGTCCAATCTCGGGACGGTCGAGCTGACGATCGCGTTGCACTACGTGTTCAACACGCCGAACGATCGCATCGTCTGGGACGTGGGGCACCAGACCTACCCGCACAAGATCCTGACGGGGCGTCGCGACCAGATGCATTCGCTGCGTCAGCAGGACGGCATCTCGGGTTTCCCGCGCCGTTCGGAGTCGGAATACGACACATTCGGCACCGCGCACTCGAGCACGTCGATCTCGGCCGCGCTCGGCATGGCGATCGGCAGCCAGCTGAACGGCGACGACCGCTTCTCGATCGCCGTGATCGGCGACGGTGCGATGACGGCCGGCATGGCGTTCGAGGCGATGAACAACGCGGGCGTGTCGGAAGACGCGAAAGTGCTCGTGATCCTCAACGACAACGACATGTCGATCTCGCCGCCGGTCGGTGCGCTGAATCGCCATCTCGCGCGCCTGATGTCGGGCCGTTTCTATGCGGCTGCGCGCGCGGGCGTCGAGCGCGTGCTGAGCGTTGCACCGCCGGTGCTCGAACTCGCACGCAAGCTCGAGGAGCACGCGAAGGGCATGGTCGTGCCGGCCACGCTGTTCGAAGAGTTCGGCTTCAACTACATCGGCCCGATCGACGGTCACGATCTCGATTCGCTGATCCCGACGCTGCAGAACATCCGCGAACTGCGCGGCCCGCAGTTCCTGCACGTGGTGACGAAGAAAGGCCAGGGCTACAAGCTCGCCGAAGCCGATCCCGTGCTCTACCACGGCCCGGGCAAGTTCAATCCGGCCGAAGGCATCAAGCCGTCCGCCACGCCCGCGAAGAAGACGTACACGCAAGTGTTCGGCGAGTGGCTGTGCGATGAAGCCGAGCGCGACACGCGCGTGGTCGGCATCACGCCGGCGATGCGCGAAGGCTCGGGCATGGTCGAATTCGAGAAGCGCTTCAAGGATCGCTACTACGACGTCGGCATCGCCGAGCAGCACGCGGTGACGTTCGCGGGCGGCCTCGCGACCGAAGGGCTCAAGCCGGTCGTCGCGATCTACTCGACGTTCTTGCAACGTGCGTACGATCAGCTGATCCACGACGTTGCGCTGCAGAACCTGCCGGTCGTGTTCGCGATCGACCGCGCGGGCCTCGTCGGCGCGGACGGCGCGACGCATGCGGGCGCGTACGATCTCGCGTTCATGCGCTGCATTCCGAACATGACGATCATGGCCGCATCCGACGAGAACGAATGCCGCCAGATGCTGCACACGGCGCTGCAACAGCCGAACCCGACCGCGGTGCGTTATCCGCGCGGCGCGGGTACGGGCGTGGCGACGGTGAAGGAGTTCACCGAGATCCCGCTCGGCAAGGGTGAAGTGCGTCGCCACACGTCGCAGCCGGAAGGCAAGCGCGTCGCGATCCTCGCGTTCGGCACGATGGTCGCACCGTCGCTTGCCGCCGCCGAGGAACTCGATGCAACCGTCGCGAACATGCGTTTCGTGAAGCCGGTCGACGCTGCGCTCGTGCGTGAACTCGCCGAGACGCACGACTACCTCGTCACGGTCGAGGAAGGTTGCGTGATGGGCGGCGCGGGCTCGGCCTGCGTGGAAGCCCTGATGGAGAGTGGGGTTATCCGACCCGTACTACAATTGGGCCTCCCTGACCTGTTCATCGATCACGGCGACCCCGCGAAGCTGCTGTCGCAATGCGGCCTCGACGGCGCGGGTATCGCGAAATCGATTCGCGAACGCTTTCTGAATCCGGCGGCCGATGTCGCCGGTCAGGCGAAGCGCGTCGCATAAGCTGGCGCCGCCCGCGGGCGGTGCCGGTGCGACTGGCGCGACCGGTCTTCATTGATGCGGAAAACATGGGCCTGCGGGCCCATGTTGCTTTTCCGGCTGCCGCATGACGCGGCGTGCGCGTCATCGAACGCGCGGCTTACAAGGATTGAACAAGATGAACCAGATGAATCCCGCCTTCGTGATGCCCGACGTGCAGAGCACGGTGGATACCCGCCAGATTCCGATTCAGCGCGTGGGCGTGAAGGCGGTCCGGCATCCGTTGACGGTGTGTACCGAAGGCGGCGACGTGCAGCCGACCGTCGGCGTCTGGAATCTCGACGTCCGCCTGCCGGCCGACCAGAAGGGTACGCACATGTCGCGCTTCGTCGCGCTGCTCGAAGAGAACCGTGCGCCGTTGACGGTCGAGCGTTTTCGCGCGATGCTTGCGTCGATGCTCGAGAAGCTGGAAGCCGAGGCGGGCCGCATCGAGGTCACGTTCCCGTACTTCGTGAACAAGACGGCGCCGGTGTCGGGTGTGCAGAGCCTGCTCGACTATGAAGTGACGCTCGCGGGCGAAAGCCGCAACGGCGACACGCGCCTGTTCCTCAAGGTGCTCGTGCCGGTGACGAGCCTGTGCCCGTGCTCGAAGAAGATCTCGCAATACGGCGCGCACAACCAGCGCTCGCACGTGACCATCGACGCGGAGCTCGCGGCCGACCTGCCGGTCGAGGCGCTGATCCGCATCGCGGAGGAAGAGGCATCGTGCGAGCTGTGGGGCCTGTTGAAGCGTCCGGACGAGAAGTTCGTCACCGAGCGCGCATACGAGAACCCGAAGTTCGTCGAGGATCTCGTGCGCGACGTCGCGCAGCGTCTCGACGCGGACGAGCGCGTGGTCGCGTATGTGCTCGAAGCCGAGAACTTCGAGTCGATCCACAATCACAGCGCGTATGCGTTGATCGAACGCGACAAGCGGCAGGCTGCATAACGCTGCGTCGTTTTGCCGCGCCGATGAAAAAGGCCGCTCGTATGAGCGGCCTTTTCGTTTGTCGGTGTGGCGTTGTGTCGCGGGGCGTCGCTCAGCGTGCGAGCGACGCGAGATCCCAGCGCGGCTTCACCGTGAAGGCATAGTCGGCATTCGCCTGCTCGGGCCAGCGGCCGAGCCGCAATGCGCCCGCGAGCGCGATCATTGCGCCGTTGTCGGTGCAGAGCGCGAGGTCGGGGTAGTGCACGTCGAAACCGCGCTTGGTCGCGGCGGCCGACAGCGCGGCGCGCAACTGGCGGTTCGCGCCGACGCCGCCCGCGACCACGAGGCGCTTGAGCTTCGTCTTCTTCAGCGCGGCGAGCGACTTCGCGACGAGCACGTCGACGGCCGCGTCGACGAAGCCGCGCGCGAGGTCGGCCTTCGCGCGTTCGAGCGCTTCGCCCTCCAGCTTCGCCGCTTCGAATTTCTTCATCTGTGTGAGCACGGCCGTCTTCAGGCCGCTGAAGCTGAAGTCGAGATCGCCCGAATGCAGCATCGGGCGCGGCAGCACGACCGCACCCGGCGTGCCGGTTTCGGCGAGCTTCGAGACTTCCGGGCCGCCCGGGTAGCCGAGGCCGATCAGCTTGGCCGTCTTGTCGAATGCTTCGCCGGCCGCGTCGTCGAGCGTTTCGCCGAGCGTCTCGTACACGCCGACGTCGGTCACGCGCATCAGTTGCGTGTGGCCGCCGGACACCAGCAGTGCGACGAACGGGAACGGCGGCGGCTCGTCGACGAGCAGCGGCGACAGCAGGTGGCCTTCGAGGTGATGGATGCCGACGGTCGGCTTGTTCCAGGCAAGCGCGAGCGCATTCGCGATGCTTGCGCCGACCAGCAGCGCGCCGGCGAGGCCGGGGCCCTGGGTGAACGCGATCGCGTCGATGTCGTCGCGGCGCGTGCCGCTTTGCGCCATCACTTCCTCGAGTAGCGGCAGCGCGCGGCGGATGTGGTCGCGTGACGCGAGTTCGGGCACGACGCCGCCGTACTCGCGGTGCATCGCGATCTGCGAATGGAGCGCGTGCGCGAGCAGGCCGCGCTGCGTGTCGTAGAGCGCGAGGCCGGTTTCGTCACAGGAGCTTTCGATGCCGAGAACGAGCATGGGTGCGGGCAGGGCGCGCCGTATCGAGCGCGCCGCGGGAAGGTCAACGTAACCGGAAATTATAGCAGGCGGGGGCAGGTCGTCGTCGCAGGCAGCCCGGGCCGGAGGCTGGGCAGGTACAATCCGCGCCATGGAAACCTATGACATCGCCGTGATCGGCGCGGGCGCCGCCGGGATGATGAGCGCCGCGGTTGCCGGGCAGCTCGGCCGCCGCGTCGTGCTGATCGACCACGCGCCGCGGCTCGCCGAGAAGATCCGCATCTCGGGCGGCGGCCGCTGCAACTTCACGAATCTTTACGCAGGCCCCGACAACTATTTGTCGGCGAATCCGCATTTCGCGCGCTCGGCGCTGGCGCGCTATACGCCGCGCGACTTCCTCGGGCTGCTCAAGCGCCATCATGTGACCTGGCACGAAAAGCACAAGGGCCAGCTCTTTTGCGACCACGGCAGCGACGCGATCATCGACGTGCTGAAGCACGAGTGCGACGCGGGCGGCATCGCGTGGCGCAGGCCCGTCGTCGTCGACGCGGTGCGCCACGCGCCGGCCGACGGCTTCGCGCTCGACACGCAGCAGGCGGGGACGATCGGCGCGCGTGCACTGATCATCGCGACCGGCGGCCTGTCGATTCCGAAAATCGGCGCGACCGACTTCGGTTACCGGCTCGCCAAGCAGTTCGGCCATAAGCTGATCGACACGCGGCCCGCGCTCGTGCCGCTGACGTTCGCGCAGCAGGACTGGGAGCCGTTCGCGGCGTTGTCCGGTGTATCGCTCGAAGTGCGCGTATCGACCGGCGACAAGAAGCGCGGCGGAGAATTCGTCGAGGACCTGTTGCTGACCCATCGCGGCCTGTCCGGGCCAGGGATCCTGCAGATTTCGAGTTACTGGCAGCCGGGCGACCCGATCCGCGTCGACCTGTTGCCGCAACGCGATACGGTAGCCGACCTGCTCGACGCGAAGCGCACGTCGAAGCGCCAGATCGGTTCGCTGCTCGCGGACTGGGTGCCGTCGCGCCTCGCGCATGCGTGGCTCGACACGCATCGCGTTGCAGCCGACGCGCGGCTCGCGGACCTGCCCGACAAGACACTGCGCCAGATCGGCGACGCGCTGTCCGGCTGGACGCTGACGCCGAACGGCACCGAGGGCTACAAGAAAGCCGAAGTGACGAAGGGTGGGGTCGATACGCGCGACCTGTCGTCGGCGACGATGATGAGCACGCGTGTGCCGGGGCTGTTCTTCGTCGGCGAGGCGGTGGACGTGACGGGCTGGCTCGGCGGCTACAACTTCCAGTGGGCGTGGGCGTCCGGCACGGCGGCCGGGCAGGCTGCCGCGGAGTATTCGCGTGGCGCCTGACATGCCGGGCCGACGCCGTTTTGGCGGGACCAGGCCCCGTGCCTTTGGGCAATCGCTCTGCTATACTCGGTAGTCTTTCCCTGCAAACCTTTATTCGTGTCGGATCATGACGATCATTCGCGTTAAAGAGAACGAGCCGTTCGAAGTTGCAATGCGTCGCTTCAAGCGCACGATCGAGAAGAACGGGCTGTTGACCGAACTTCGCGCGCGCGAGTTTTACGAGAAGCCGACCGCGGAGCGCAAGCGCAAGAAGGCGGCAGCGGTGAAGCGTCATTACAAGCGTATCCGCAGCCAGACGCTGCCGAAGAAGCTGTACTGAACGATTGGGCGCCGCGCGGTTCGCTGAGCGGCGCACCGGCGACTCCGCGCGATCGGGCGATCGCGGAAGATCGAGCATGATCGTGCGACCGATCAGGCGAGCCGCCGATGCCGGATTCGAGCAACCCGCTTGAGACACAGTCCCAAGCGGGTTTTTGTGTTGACGCCCGTATGGCGGGCGTCGGATTCACGTTTCCTTCCCGGGTGAAAGATGAGTTTGAAAGAGCAGATCAGCGAAGACATGAAGGCCGCGATGCGCGCGAAGGAAAGCGAGCGCCTGGCAACGATTCGCTTGCTGATGGCCGCGATCAAGCAGCGCGAAGTCGACGATCAGATCACCCTCGACGACGCGGGCATCACGGCCGTGATCGACAAGATGATCAAGCAGCGCAAGGATTCGATTAGCCAGTTCCAGGCCGCCGGCCGTGACGACCTCGTCGCGAAGGAGCAGGCGGAACTGGTCGTGCTGAGCGGCTACATGCCCGAGCAGCTGTCGGAGGCCGAGGTGGCCGCCGAAGTCCAGGCCGCGGTCGCGCAGACGGGCGCCGCGGGCCCGCAGGACATGGGCAAGGTGATGGGCGTCCTGAAGGGCAAGCTCGCCGGCCGTGCCGACATGACGGCCATTTCCGCACTGGTCAAGGCCGCGCTTTCGAAGTAACACCTGTCTCCCCGGCGCGCGCGGTGCGTGCGCCGGGGTGTCGTATTGTCTTTTTTCGCTCGATCCCACGGTGATTCCGCATTCGTTCCTGCAGGATTTGCTGAACCGCGTCGATATCGTCGACGTGGTGGGCCGGTACGTGCAGCTCAAGAAGGGCGGCGCCAACTTCATGGGGCTGTGCCCGTTCCATAACGAGAAAAGCCCGTCGTTTACGGTCAGCCCGACCAAGCAGTTCTATCACTGCTTCGGCTGCGGCGCGCACGGCACGGCGATCGGCTTCCTGATGGAACACGCGGGGCTCACGTTCCCGGAAGCCGTGCAGGAGCTCGCGCAGTCGGTCGGCCTGACCGTGCCGCACGAGCCGTCGATGCGTGGCGGCGGCGGTGGGGGTGGCGGTGGCGGCGACTATCCGGCGCCGGTGTCGAAATCGGTTGCGACCGCGCTGTCCGATGCAATGACCGCCGCGTGCGACTACTACCGCAAGCAGTTGCGTGGCGCGACCGTCGCGATCCAGTACCTGAAAAACCGGGGCCTGACCGGCGAGATCGCCGCGCGCTTCGGGCTCGGCTATGCGCCGGACGGCTGGCAGAACCTCGAAGCTGCGTTCCCCGACTATCGCGACGAGTCGCTCGTCGAGTCGGGGCTCGTGATCGTCAGCGAGAAGACCGATGCGCAGGGCGTCGCGCGCCGCTACGACCGGTTCCGCGAGCGGATCATGTTCCCGATCCGCAATGTGAAGGGGCAGGTGATCGGCTTCGGCGGCCGCGTGCTCGGCAGCGGCGAGCCGAAGTACCTGAACTCGCCTGAAACCCCGTTGTTCAACAAAGGGAGCGAGCTGTACGGCCTGTTCGAGGCGCGGCTCGCGATTCGCGAGCGCAAGTACGTGCTGGTCGTCGAAGGCTACATGGACGTCGTCGCGCTCGCGCAGCTCGGGTTCCCGAACGCGGTCGCGACACTCGGCACAGCGTGTACGCCGATTCACGTGCAGAAGCTGCTGCGCCAGACCGATACGGTCATTTTCAGTTTCGACGGCGATTCGGCAGGACGGCGGGCAGCCCGGCGCGCGCTCGAGGCATGCCTGCCGCATGCCGGCGACAACCGTACGATCCGGTTCCTATTTTTGCCGGCCGAGCACGATCCGGACAGCTACGTGCGCGAATTCGGCGCGGATGCGTTCTCCGAACAGGTCGAGCGCGCGATGCCGCTGTCGCAATTTCTGCTGAACGAAGCAATTGCCGGCAAGGCGCTCGATCAGCCGGAAGGCCGCGCGAAGGCGTTGTTCGATGCGAAGCCGATGTTGCAGGCGCTGCCCGCGAACGCGTTGCGCGCGCAGATCATGCACATGTTCGCCGACCGCCTCGATATCCCGTTCGAGGAGGTTGCGGGGCTGTCCGACGTCGATACGCGGATCGCGGCGCCGCCGCGCCAGGCGCCTGCACGCAGCGAGCGGCGCCGCGTGACGGACAGCGAAAAGCGTGCGTTGCGCACGCTGGTGATGCATCCGCGCATCGCGTCGCAGCTCGACGATGAACAGCTTGCGACCCTGCGTGCGTTGCCGCGCATCGGCGAACTGTTCGCGGAGGTCGTCGATCATGCCCGCGCGCTGGGCGATGGCGCAGAATTCCGGCTGCTTTCCGATGTCCTGCGGACGTCCTCGAATGGAGCGACTTACGAGGAAATCTTCCGCGAAATTCTGGACTATGATGAAAACGTCCGCGATTTGCTGTTACAGAATCCGGAAGACGAGACGGTGCCCGAGCGGCAGCGTGAGCAGGAACGGATCGCGGGGGAGGAGTTGCAGGCCGCGGTGCTCAAGATGCGTTACGACGCTTGCTGCGACCGGCTTGACAGGCTGGCGCGGCAATCCACCTTCACACCCGAGGAATTGGCCGAATTGACGGAATTGAACCAGCAGCGAACCGACATGAAGCGTCGGCTTGGGCTGTAGGCGGCCGGGGAGCTTAGAGAGGGTTCCCCAGCGTGCTATAATATAAGGTTTCCAGCGGTTTGTTTTCTAAGCAGAGGCGAGAATCGCGATGGCAAAGACGACAGGCGGAAAGAAAGCAACAGGCAAGGGCTCGACGGAGCCGACCAAGAAGGTCACAGCGGCCAAGTCTGCTTCTTCCACCAGGACAACGTCTTCAGCCACGTCAGCCCCAGCAGGAAAAAAAACCGCGGCCGGCACTGCTCAGGCTGCGCCGGCGCCGGCAGCCAGAACACGGGCTGCCGCCAGACCCGACTCCGGGCCGGCCAAGCCGGCGGCGAAGCGGGCAAGTGCGAAAAGCGCAAGGGACACGACTGCCGCTGCGGACGAAACGGCAGTACGTACTACTCATGCACCCACGGTTCAACCGGCTGTCGTCCAGCAGCCGCGAGTCGATATAGCCGGTACGGCGAACTCCATGACCAAAAAGCTGAACGAAGTATCCGTCGAAGACGACGCAAATCAGAGCGACGAGCAGCCCGCAGCAGCAGCAGCGGCTGCACCGGGCAAATCCAAGGTGCGCGACCGTCGCGCCAAGGAAAAGGCGCTGCTGAAGGAAGCGTTCGCGACGAGCACGCCGGGTACGGCCGAGGAGCTCGAAGAGCGCCGCGTGAAGCTGCGCGCGCTGATCAAGCTCGGCAAGGAGCGCGGCTTCCTCACGTACGCCGAAATCAACGACCACCTGCCGGACAACTTCACCGAGACCGAAGCCCTCGAAGGCATCATCGGCACGTTCAACGACATGGGCGTGGCGGTCTACGAGCAGGCGCCGGACGCGGAAACGCTGCTCCTGAACGACAACGCGCCCGCCGCGTCGTCGGACGATGAAGTCGAAGAGGAAGCGGAAGTCGCGCTGTCCACCGTCGATTCGGAATTCGGCCGCACGACCGATCCGGTCCGGATGTACATGCGCGAAATGGGCACGGTCGAGCTGCTCACGCGCGAAGGCGAAATCGAGATCGCGAAGCGGATCGAGGACGGCCTGCGCCACATGGTGATGGCCATCTCCGCGTGCCCGACGACGATCGCCGACATCCTCGCGATGGCCGAACGCGTCGCGAACGAAGAGATCCGTGTCGACGAGCTCGTCGACGGCCTGCTCGATCCGAATGCTTCGGACTCCGCCGATACCGACGGCTTCTCCGCGAAGGAAGCGGAAGCCATCGAGAACGAGGACGAGGAAGCCGAAGAGGAAGAGGAAGAAGAGGAAGAGGAGGAAGACGACGGTGCCGCACAGGCATCGGCCAACGCCGCCCAGCTCGAAGCCCTCAAGCGTGCGTCGCTCGAGAAGTTCTCGCAGATCAGCGAGTGGTTCGACAAGATGCGCCGCGCGTTCGAAAAGGAAGGCTACAAGTCGAAGGCCTACCTGAAGGCGCAGGAAACGATCCAGACCGAACTGATGACGATCCGCTTCACCGCGCGTACCGTCGAACGCCTGTGCGACACGCTGCGTGCGCAGGTGGACGAAGTGCGTCAGGTCGAACGCCAGATCCTGCACATCGTCGTCGACAAGTGCGGCATGCCGCGTTCGGAATTCATCGCGCGCTTCCCGGGCAGCGAAACCGACCTCGACTGGGCCGAGAAGATCATGGCTGAAGGCCATTCGTACAGCGCGGTGCTGTCGCGTAACGTTCCAGCGATCCGCGAACAGCAGCAGCGCCTGCTCGACCTGCAGGCGCGTGTCGTGCTGCCGCTGAAGGACCTGAAGGAAACCAACCGCCAGATGGCGGCCGGCGAACTGAAGGCGCGCCAGGCGAAGCGTGAAATGACCGAGGCCAACCTGCGTCTCGTGATCTCGATCGCGAAGAAGTACACGAATCGCGGCCTGCAGTTCCTCGACCTGATCCAGGAAGGCAACATCGGCCTGATGAAGGCGGTCGACAAGTTCGAATACCGTCGCGGCTACAAGTTCTCGACCTATGCGACGTGGTGGATCCGCCAGGCCATCACGCGCTCGATCGCGGACCAGGCGCGCACGATCCGTATTCCGGTTCACATGATCGAGACGATCAACAAGATGAACCGCATCTCGCGGCAGATCCTGCAGGAAACCGGTCTCGAGCCGGATCCGGCAACGCTCGCCGAGAAGATGGAGATGCCGGAAGACAAGATCCGCAAGATCATGAAGATCGCGAAGGAGCCGATCTCGATGGAAACGCCGATCGGTGACGACGACGATTCCCATCTTGGCGACTTCATCGAGGACACCAACACAGTCGCGCCGGCGGATGCCGCGCTGCATGCGAGCATGCGCGACGTCGTGAAGGACGTGCTCGATTCGCTGACGCCGCGCGAGGCGAAGGTGCTGCGGATGCGCTTCGGTATCGAGATGAGCACCGATCACACGCTCGAGGAAGTCGGCAAGCAGTTCGACGTCACGCGTGAACGGATCCGTCAGATCGAGGCCAAGGCGCTGCGCAAGCTGCGTCACCCGAGCCGTTCCGACAAGCTGAAGTCGTTCCTCGAAGGGAACTGATTTCCAGCGTCTCTCCTGCGAACGCCGCCGGTATCCGCGTGATGCCGGTGGCGTTTGTCTCCTTTGTTGTTACAATGCCGGCCCGGCTTCTTTGCCGGGGCAGCGTGTGACACGCTTCGATTCTTTTCAGGGCTTGTAGCTCAGCGGTTAGAGCAGTCGACTCATAATCGATTGGTCGCGGGTTCGAACCCCGCCGGGCCCACCAGATTTCATGCGCGCGCTCGCGCCGCATGCCGAAAACCCGCGATGGCTTCATGCATCGCGGGTTTTTCTTTGTATGGACGCGTGCCGCGATCAGGAAAGTACCGAGAGGGTGCCGCGCCGCTGTCAATCGAAGTATGCTGTAGCGCGGCCGTTCCACACGCGACACCGGGTACGGCCGAACGAAAACCAGGCAGCCCCGCGATCCATCCGGCGGCGAGAACAAACAGACTTCGGCCGGGAGCGGGACGGCAATCATGACCATGCTGCGTTCGTGGGGTGCGATTCTTTCGTTGCTGGCGCTCGTCGCATGCGCGAGCCTGCCGCCGCAGGCCGATCGC
Organism: Burkholderia sp. ZZQ-2; assembly: GCF_050768715.1. Lineage (NCBI taxonomy): Bacteria > Pseudomonadati > Pseudomonadota > Betaproteobacteria > Burkholderiales > Burkholderiaceae > Burkholderia > Burkholderia sp. ZZQ-2. The sequence continues at coordinate 38,398 of NZ_LDVA01000293.1, forward strand.
GCGCCGACGCACGCGTACACCGATACGGACAACACGCGGCTGGGCGTAGCGTTCCGGCAGCAAGCCAGCGCCCATCCCGGGCAGGACGCGTTTCACCTGCTGACCGATCCGGTCGACGCGCTGGATGCGCGTGTGTTGCTTGCCGATCGCGCGGACCGGTCGCTCGACCTTCAGTACTACATCTGGCACGACGACCTGACCGGGCACGAACTGGCCGATGCGATCATTCGCGCGGCGGATCGCGGCGTCCGCGTCCGTGCGCTGCTCGACGATCTCGGCACGAACGCGGACGACCGCAAGCTGCTCGAGATCAGTTCGCACCCGAACATCGAGATTCGGCTGTTCAATCCAGTCGCCACGCGGCGGTTCAAGAAGATCGGCACGGTGTTCGAGTTCGCGCGCGTCAACCGGCGCATGCACAACAAGGCGATGATCGCGGACAACCAGGCAGCGATCATCGGCGGCCGCAATATCGGCGACGAGTATTTCGGCGCATCGTCGATGCTGGAGTTCGGCGATCTCGATGTCGTCGTCCACGGCCCGGTGGTGAAGGACATCTCGACCGAATTCGACACGTTCTGGAATTCCCCGTACGCGTATCCGATCAGCGCGCTGGTCGGGCACGAGGCGGCACCGGGCGGGCTGGACCGCGAGCGTGAACGGTTGCGCGACTACCTGAGGGCCATGGAGGACAATCCGTACGTGCTCGAGGCCAGGCAGCGACTCGACCGGATCGTTCACGGGCAGGGCACGGAACTGTCGTGGGGCCGCGCAACGGTGCTGTACGACGATCCGTCGAAGATCGCGCACGCGCCGAAAGACAGCGACGGGCATTTGATGCCGCAATTGCGGGCGCTCGCGTTGCAGCCCGAACATGACCTGCTGATCGTGTCGCCGTATTTCGTGCCGGGCAAGGATGTCGTCGAGCGGCTGCGCGCGCTCACGGCGCGCGGCGTGCGCGTCACGGTGCTGACCAACTCGCTCGCGTCGACCGACGTGGCGGCCGTGCATGCGGGCTACCGGCATTACCGGAGCGATCTCGTGGCAGCCGGCGTGCGGCTTTACGAACGGCGGCCGTCGGGCGACAAGAGCATCTCGAAGCAGGTCATCATCGGATCGTCGCGTGCGTCGCTGCATGCGAAGACCTACGTGTTCGACCACAAGAGCATTTTCATCGGATCGATGAATCTCGATCCGCGTTCGCTGAACCTCAATACGGAGATCGGCGTTTACTGCGAGAGCCCGGCGATTGCGTCGCAGGTGGCGAACGATCTGGAAGCGCGGCTCGATCTAATCGCGTGGCGCGTCGAGCCGAGGACCGATGCGGCGGGCAAGGGGCAGCTCAAGTGGATTCAGACCGATTCGAACGGGAAGGTCACCGAGCTCGATCACGAACCGGAAGTGTCGGCCGGGCGGCGGATGGAAGTCTGGTTTCTCGGGCTGTTTCCGCTGGAGTCGCAACTGTAAGCGACGATGCCGCGTGTGACGCTCAGCCGCGCGTGCAGCCCTGCGCGTCGATGACGGCAGCGAGCTGCATCGTCGCGGTCTCGATCGTCGTATCGCTCAGCCCGGAGTATCCCAGCACGAAGCCGTTGTACGGCCGGCCGTCGCCGACCCGGTAGCTGCTCAGCGGCTGAAGCAGCAGGCCACGCGCGGCTGCGGCGCGGGCGACGTCGGTATCGCGCAGCGGGAGCGCGAGGTCCGCCGACAGATGCATGCCGCCCGGGCTTTCCCGAACGCACAGCGCGGTGCCGAGGTGGCGGGCGAGTGCCGTTTCCAGGTTGTTCCGCCGCTCGGCATACAGCGTCCTCATCCTGCGCAGGTGCCGCGCAAAGAGGCCGGTGTCGATGAACTCGGCCATCGCGAGTTGATCGGCCGAGTGGCCGCGATGAACGAGTTCGCGCAGCGTTCGGGTGAAGCGCTCGACCAGAACCGGCGGAACCACCATGAAGCCGAGCCGAAGGGCGGGAAACATCGTCTTGCTGAAGGTGCCGAGATAGCAGACCGGTGCGTCGGCATGCAGGCCCTGGATCGCGGGCAGCGGCTCGCCGTCGTGGCGGAACTCGCTGTCGTAGTCGTCCTCGATGATCCACGCGCCGCACGCACGTGCGTGCTCGACGAGCGCCGCTCGCCGCCGGGGGCTCATCAGCGCGCCGAGCGGGTATTGATGCGATGGCGTCGTATAGATCAGCCGGGGTGGCCGGGAGCGCCACTGTTCGTCGGTGGGCGCCATTCCTTCGCGGTCGACCTCGATCGGCACGATATCGAGGCCGGTCGAGCGGAATGCGGTACGGGCGCCGTTGTAGCAGGGGTTCTCGAGCCAGCCGGGTTCGCCGGGATTCGCCAGCATACGCGCGCACAGTTCGAGGCTGCCTTGCGTGCCGTCGGTGATGAATACCTGGCCTGTTTCGCAGCGCACGCCTCGCGAGACGCGGATGTAGGCCGCCACGGCACGCCGCAATTCGGGCAGCCCTTCGACCGGACCGTATGCGAGCTGCGCGGGCTTGATGACTTTCCATGCGCGCTCGATGCAACGGCGCCATTGGGCAACCGGGAATTCATCGAGCGACGGAAGACCGGGGACGAACGGCAGCATGCGTTCGGGTTCGGGATCGGCGTTCTCCAGCCCGTGCACGCGCTCGGACAAGCGAACCGTGGCCGGCCCGCTCTCGAGCCCGGTGCTCGAACGGCCGCATCCGTCCCAGCGCGTGATCGTACCGTTGCGCGTGGCCGCCACGAAGCCTTCCTCGGCAAGTCGCTCGTACGCATAGACGGCCGAATTACGCGCGATGCCCAATTCCGCCGCGAGCACGCGGGTCGACACGAGCCGAGTGCCGGACGGGATGTGCCCGTCCAGCAGCATGTTGCGCAGGCTCCGGTAGAGGGCTTCCTGCTGGCTGTGGCGCGTCGTGCCCTCCTGTCTGGAAAGCGATGAGAGGAGCAGCGCGAGATCCATGGGCTGGTTCCAGAATTTTTCGGTGAGCTGGTTCTTTTGAAGATTCGGCGCGCATCGTATCGTTCACGTTCTCGCGGTGCCGGCCGGTGCGCGGGGTCTTCCGGCGATCGTCCCCGATTGCGGCACGCGCGTATTTTGATCGATTTGAAGCGCGGCTGTCGATGGGCCGATCGACCGATTTTTCAGGCTTGGAAGCTGCACGTGTTCAATTCGATTAAATTCGCAGTACAAATATATTCCGGGCGGATCATTGAGCCCTGCCGGAACGCGGGCCGCTCGATGTGCGCAAGGGCGCGCGAACAGGAAAACGAAACATGAAAGACCAGACCGTCATCGCTTCCACACCCCGCACCACCATTCGCCGCCTGCCGGAATTGGCGAATCGCGATCGCACGATGCTTCATCGCATCGTGGACGAAGCGTACGTCTGCCACATCGCGTTCGCTGCAGGCGAGGACACGCACTGCATCCCGACAGCGCACTGGAGACGGGGCGATGACCTCTATATTCACGGTTCCAACGGTAGCCGGATGATCAAGGCGCTGTCGGCGGGCGCGCCGGCCTCCGTCGCGATTACGTTGCTGGACGGGCTCGTGCTGGCCAGGTCGGCCTTCAACCATTCGATGAATTATCGATCCGCGGTGATCTACGGGCGGTTCGACGTCGTGGAGGGCCGTGACGACAAGCTGGCGGCGCTGGATGCGTTGATGGACAAGATCGCACCCGGTCGCAAGCATGACGCGCGGCCCGGCAACGAGAAGGAAATCAATGCGACCAGCGTGCTGCGGATTGCCCTTGCGGAAGCGGCGGTGAAAGTCAGCGATTCGCTGCCTTCCGACAAGGATGAAGATCTCGCGCTTGCTGTCTGGACGGGGATCCTGCCGCTGAAGACGACGCGTGGCGCACCGGTTCATGCCGACGGCAACATGCCGGTGCCGGACTACGTCCGGAACTGGGCCGAGTGAGTTGTGCGGCAAGGCCGCGCGGCTTCGTGGAAGACGGCGGGGTACGGCGTTTGAGTCGTGCTCGCGTCGCATGGCGGCACGACGCGCGTTTTGCCGGCAGGCAGCGCGAATACCGCGCTGCCGTGACGGGGTGCGTTTCACTCGGTGCGATGCTCATGCACGGGTATTGGACGTTAAAGTCGCTTGCGCAACGATTGAAAGGCTGGCGAGTGCGTCGTCGCACCGGCTGCTGCCCCGCGAGATCGCGCGGAACGCAAAAAAAACCGCGACGGCCTGGCGGTCATCGCGGGTGATTTGAACGACCGCATCCGGTTCCATGCGTGCGCCTCGGAGCGCACGCGGAACCGGGGCAGTCATCGGTCCATCAGCGCGCGAAATCCGGCGTGCTCTGGATGAACGCGTTCAGCTTCGAGATGTTCACGCTGCCGAAGCCCGTCGTCGCGTCCCAGCCGGCCTTCGCCTTGTAGCCATAGGTGCCGCTGCCGTTGTTGCCGGACGTGACATCGTGCAGCAGCGCCGCGTTGCTCGGGAAGTACTTGTAGAGGCTCGACGCGGGGAACCCGAGCGCATTGTTGTTCGCGGACTGCAGCCGCGCCCAGATGCCCGTGAAGATCGGCGCGGCGAGGCTCGTGCCGCCTTCGTTGTTCAGGTAGCCCGAGCCCCACAGCGTGTCGGACGTCTGGCCGTTCACGACGAGAATCGCGCCGGTGCGCAGGTCGGCATCGAAGCCGACGTCGGGCAGCGCGCGCTTGGTCGATCCCGTGAGGCTCGACGATTGCCACGACGGCGCGGCTTCGTACTTGCTGTACCCGCCGCCCGTCGACCACACGGTGCCCGGCTGCCAGCTCGGATCGTTCCAGACGATCTCGCTGTTGTAAGCGTTGGTCGACGTATTGGTGAACAGCGTCGTGCCGCCCACTGCGATCACGTACGGCGACGTTGCCGGCTCGCTCACCGTGTAGGTCGAGCGCGACGGCGTGCCACCCGCGCATTCGTATGCACCGTGGTCGCCGGCGGATACCGAGAAGGTTTGCCCCTGCGCGATCGCCTGCTTGAAGATGGTGTCGTCGGTTGCCTGCGAGCCGGTGCTGTTCGCGGACGATTCGCACACGCCGAGCGACACGTTGATTACCTTCGCGACGTTGTCGGTCACGGCCTTGTTGTACGCGGCGGTGATCGCCGTGAGCGTCATCGACGGTGCGACGTAGAACACGACCTGCTTCACGCTGCCGCCAGCCGCGCCGACGATCGACTGGCTGTCGAGGTTCCATTCGACGGTGCCGTCGGTGTCGGTGTACGAGCTGCCGGACGGCCCTGTCTTCACGATGCTGCTGCTGATCGTGCCGAGGCTGTTGTTTGCGGCGAACGTGTTGAGGTCGCTCACCGTCTGCGACAGGTCGCCTTCGGAGATGATGCCGACGGTGGTCTGCGAGGCCGTCGGCGTACCGTTGCCGCCGTAGATCGACGAGAACTCGGTCGGGTTGTGCGGCACCGCCGATGCGCCGGCCGGAATCGTCAGGTTGCTGGTGTTGCCTTGCGGCTTGCTGCCCGCGCCCGTGTGCATCAGTTCGACGTTCTGCAGGCCCAGCACCGCGCCCACGACGCCGCCGATCGCGTTCGGCACTTGCGCGGCGTCGGTATTCGCATAGACGCTGCGGCCGTTGCGCGTGAAGCGCTTGAGCGTCGTGCGGAACGCGGACTTGATGGTCGCCGCGGTGCCGGACGCGGATACCAGCAGGCGGTTCGGTGCGACCACGATGTTCACGAAGCCTTCCTTGCGCAGGTGCGCGACGACCGAGGCGACCTGCTGGTCGGTCGGCGCATATTGCGCGGCGAACTGCGCCGGCGTAAGGAATTGCCGGTAGTGCGGCGAGCCGGGCGTATGCAGGTCGTGCAGGTATTGGTCGAGCTGTGCTTCGTTGCGCAGGTTCAGCCCGAGCACGATGTCCACCGATTCGCCGGGTGCCATCTCGATGGCTGCCGTGGCAGCGGCGGCCGTGCTTGCGGCAGGCGCGCCGGCCGTACCGGCTTCGTTCTGCTGCACGAGCGGCAGGAAGCCCTTGGTGCGCGTTTCCGTCCAGCCGGCCGCGGGCGCGGCGTGGACGGTCGCGATGCCGAACGATGCGGCTGCCGCGGCGGCGAAGGCGAGCTTGATGAAGCGATTGTGCTTTTGATTCTTGTCTGCAACCTGATTCATTTGAATTACCCCTCCGGTTGAACATCGAACGGCACGAACAACAACGGTCGACAGCGGCGCGGATCATGCACCGCCGGTTTCTGTCGCATGCGTGCGGATGGCGCGGACGCGACAGGGCCTTTCGCCCGATCCGGACAGGTGTTTTTTCTCCGGGGGCGAAATTCGGGAAATGCGGTAGCGAGAGGGCTGCGTCGCGATACGGCGCAGTCGCGCGGACTGGGCGCGGGCGGGATTGCTAGAGCAACAGTTTCGTTGTCCTGCTCATTTGATTCGATCCTTCGGCCCGCTGCCGGATGGCAGTCGTCCAATGAAATGCATCGGGATGTTGCATGGCCGGCGCGCGAACGATACGGCCGGCGGCTGGCACTTCGGTGCGGCGGAAGCGAAAAAAACGTGGAGCGGAAGCGATTGGGCAGTGAGCAATTTGTCAGATTGCTTGCATCGGACGTTATCAAGAACGAAAGCGGGGTGTCAAACTTTTTTTGGTTATATGAAACAAATTTAAAGCGAATAAATGCAATGTTTTTGAAAATATTGGCAGTAATTTGTAATATTCGACGCCAACGAAGAAAGTAATGCTGAATGCGGTTCGCCGATCGTTTCCGGTTCGATGCGTAATTGGCACGACTGCGTCGACCGTGTTCGAGGCGCGACTCGAATCGCCGATGCGAGATATCGAAGCCGATCTCGTCAGTGAATGGGTCGCGCCTTTCTTCGACCGGTACGGAATCGAGCAGCCCGATCCGGGCCGGATCGCTTTCTACCGGCTGCTCGACGAGTTTTTCTGATTTATCGGGTGGTCACGGGCGCCGCGCGAAACGTTTTTCTGTCCCGCGCATCGCTGTTGTCGATGCGTTGCAGCCGCGACAAACCCGGCCGTACGGCACTGCTCGACTCACCATCAACCCGCACCCGTCTGCCACCCGAGCCCGAGGCTCTTCTGCACCGACACGTAGTCCTTGATCAGTTCGGCCTGTCCGGCGATCACGTTCTGCTGCGCGGAAAGTGCTTCGCGTTGCGTATCGAGCAGGTCGATCATCGACGCGACGCCCGCGCGATAGCGTTCATCCATCAGCGATCGCGAATGCACGGCGGAGGTTTGAACCTTGGTGAGCGCAACGACGTGCTCGCGCTGGTGTCCGTAGCGCTGCAATGCCGTGTTGGCGTCCTGCAACGCACCGAGCACCGCCTTCTGATAGTTCGCTTCCGCTTCGTCGCGCGATGCTTCGGCCGCGCGCACCGCGCCACGCGTGCGCCCGAAGTCGAGAATGTTCCATTGCAGATACGGCGCGCCGACCCACGTGAAGTTCTGCTTGCGGAGCAGGTGGCCCGGGTCCGCCGCGCTGAAGCCGAGATCGCCGAGCAGCGTCACCTTCGGGAAGTAATCGGCGACATGCTCGCCGATCTGCGCATTGCTCGATGCGAGCCGGCGCTCGGCCGCGCGAATGTCGGGGCGCTGTTTCAGCAGCGTGGCCGGATCGCCGATCGCGACGCTGCCGGGCAGCGTCGGCAGCGGCGCGGCCGGTGTCGTCAGCGTCGCGTCGAGCGCACCCGGCGCGCGCCCCGTCAGGATCGCGAGCCGGTCGAGCGATTCCGTCACCTGCGCGTCGAGCGGGATCAGCGAGGCTCGCGTGTTCTCGACCTGTGTCGTCAGGCGTTCGATGTCGGCATCGGCCGCGACGCCGCGCGCGCGGCGCTGCTGCGTGAGTTCAAGCATCTTCTGCTGCAACTCGGCGGTGCGTCGCGACAGTGCAAGCCGCTGCTGCTGGTCGCGGAGGTCGACATACGCGTTCGCGACTTCTGCCGCGATCGACACCTGCGTGTCGGCGAGATCGGCGTCGACTGCTTCCGCTTGAGCGGACGCGGCTTCGACCGCCCGGCGCGTGCCGCCGAACAGGTCGATCTCCCAGGTTGCGTCGAAGCCTGCCGAATAGAGCTGCAGCGGACCCGAGCCGCCCAGCGACGGCGATGCACTGCCCGACTGGTTCGAGCCGTTCGACGGCAGCAGCGAACCGAGCGCGCTGACGTCCGGCTCGCGCATGCGGATGGCGGCGACGGTGGCGGACGATTTCGGCAACTGCGCCGCGCGCTGTTGCGAGAGCTGCGCGCGCGATGCGCGCAAGCGTGCCTGCGCAGCGTGCAGATCGGGGTTGTACGCGAGCGCCGCAGTGATCAGGTCGTCGAGCTGGCGATCGTTGAGTGCGTGCCACCACGCGCTTGGCGCGGGTGCGGTGGTGTCGACACCGGAGGCCGGCGCGCGCACGAAGACCGGCGCATCCGGTGCGGCGGGCGCGCCGCGGTAGTCGGGGCCGACCGTGCAGCCGGCGAGCAGGCACGCGGCCGCACACAGCGTGAGCATGGGGCGGCGGGGCAGGGAGAAGGGTTTCATCGCGTAAGACGGTTCAGTGGCCGGACGACATCGGCTGCGGCCCGCGCGGCGTTCTCAGCAGCAGCGCGAGCGGCACGCAGGCGAGCAGTGCAAGGCCCAGCAGATAGAAGGTTTCGGAATAGGTCATCACGACGGCCTGGACCTGGATCTGCTGCGCCAGCTGTCCGAGCGCGCGCATGTTCGAATACGCGAGATCGCCGGTGTGTGCGAACCAGTTGGCCGCGTAGGCCGACAGCCGGTCCTGCCCGATCAGCGAGTTCGCCGTCACCGATTCGCGCAGCGCGGCCGTGTGGAAGGTCGTGCGCCGGTCGATCACGGTGCCGATGATCGCGAGCCCGATCGAGCCGCCGAGGTTGCGTGCCATGTTGTAGAGCCCGGCTGCATCGCCGGAGTCTTCGCGTGCGACGGCCGCCATCGATGCCTGGTTGAGCGGCATCATCGCGAGCATCTGCGCGACGCCGCGAATCAGTTGCGACCAGACGAAGTCGTGGCCGACGCTCTGCGCGGTCAGGCTGATGTCGAGCATGCAGCTCAGGCAGAACAGCAGCAGCCCGGAGATCACGAGGATGCGGAAATCGACCTTGCCGAGCAGGCGCGGCAGGATCGGCATCACGAGAAAGGCCGGCAGCCCCGACAGCAGCATGATTGCGCCCGCCTGTTCCGCGTTGTAGCCGGCGACGATCGCGAGGAACTGCGGCAGCAGGTAGGACACGCCGTACAGGCCGGCACCGACCGCGGACACGATCACGATCACGCTCGCGTAGCGTGGGTTGCGCATCAGCGACAGCCGCACGATCGGCCGCTTCGCGAAGCGTTGCGACAGCGCGATCAGGATCATCCCGGCGAGCGACACCAGGCTCAATGTGACGATCATCTGCGATTCGAACCAGCGTTCGCGCTGGCCTTCCTCGAGCACGACGGTGAGCGAGCTCAGCCCGATCGCGAGGCCGGCGATCCCGAGCCAGTCCGCGTTGAAGAACGTGCTCCATTGCGGACGGTCGGACGGCAGCCCGAACCACAGCAGCCCCATCAACAGCAGGCACACCGGCAGGTTCAGGAAAAAGCACCAGCTCCAGTTCACGTTTTCCGCGAGCCAGCCGCCGAGCACCGGGCCGAACAGCGGCCCGAGCAGCACGATCAGGCCGAACAGCGTCATGCCGACCGGCAACTGCGACAGCGGCAGCCGCGTGCGGATGATGGTCTGCGCGGTCGGGATCAGCGCGCCACCGGTGAAGCCCTGGCCGATCCGGCCGGCGATCATCATCGGCAGCGAATGCGACCAGCCGCACATCATCGAGAACGCGATGAACAGCGCGGAGTTCGTCAGCAGGAAATTGCGCAGCCCGAACACGCGCGTGAGCCACGCGGCGAGCGGGATCATCACGATCTCCGACATCAGGTAGCCGGTCGAGATCCACGTGCCTTCGGTGCCGGTTGCGCCGATTTCACCCTGGATCTGCGGCAGCGCGGAATTCGTGATCGAGATGTCGAGCGTCGCCATCAGCGCGCCGAGCGCGCCGGCCGCGACCGCGATCCAGTCGGTCACGCTCGCACGGCCTTCATGCGGCGCCGCGGGCATCGTGGCGGACGGTTCAGCCATGATGCGTCTCGTCGCGGGCCGAGCGTGTATCGACGTCGACCGTCACCGACAGCCCCGGCAGCAGCATGCGCTGCGCGCGGGCGTTCGCGGCGAGGCGGATGCGCACCGGCACGCGCTGGACGATCTTCGTGAAGTTGCCGGTCGCATTCTCGGGCGGCAGGAGGGCGAACTGCGCGCCGGTGCCGGGTGCGAAGCTGTCGACGACGCCGGACAGCGCACCGTCCGGCAAGGCGTCGACATGCAGTTCGACCGGCTGGCCGATACGCATGTTGCCGATCTGCGTTTCCTTGAAGTTCGCGACGAGGTAGATCGAATCGACGGGCACCACTGTCAGCAGGCGCGTGCCGGGCTGCACGTATTGACCGACGCGCACCGTGCGATCGCCGACGCGGCCGGCGAGGGTGCTGCGCACGATCGTGTTGTCGAGGTCGAGCTGGGCCTGTGCGGCACTGGCCTGCGCGGCTTCGAGCTGCGCGCGTGCCTGCTGGAGCTGGGCTGTGAACGACGCGATCTGCGTGCGTGCGGCCGCGATCGACGCATTGTTCGCGGCGAGCGTCGCGACCGCCTGATCGCGCGTGCTCTTCAGGTCTGCCACACGTTCGTGCGTCTCCGCACCGGTTGCCGCGAGTGGCGCATAACGCGCGTATTCGTCGCCGGCGTGCTGCGCATTGATCCGCGACACCTTCGCCTGCGCGTCGGCCTGTTCGAGATTCGCACGCTGCTGGCTGATGTCGGCCTCGGCGCGTGCGATATCCGCGCGGCGTGCATCGACGGTCGCAAGCGATTGCGCGAGCGCAACCTGGTACTGGCGGACGTCGAGTCGCACGAGCGGATCGCCGGCCTTCACGGCCTGGTTGTCGCGGACATACACATCGGTCACGTAGCCGGCGACCTTCGGCGCGGCAGTCATGCTGTCCGCCTGCAGATACGCGTCGTTGGTACTTTCGATGAAACGGCCGACCGTCCACCAGCGGCCGAGCCAGACGGCGCCGCCGATCGCCGCGAGCACGGCGACGACAAGCAGGATGCGCCGTTTCGATCCGTTTCCGGATTTGCTTCCGTTTCGCGGTGTTGTTCCGTTTTCCTGACGATCTGCTTGCTGTGGCGGGTCTTGCGGCGTCGACATTCCGGTGTCCAATTTATTCCAAGTGGAAGAATTATTCCAGTTGATAAAATTGTGTCAAGTAGAATATCGATCGATCGAATGACGGGGAAGGCATGAACGAAGCGAAGAAGCTGCGCCGGACGTCGGCGGGCGGCTACGCCCGCGGCGACGAAACGCGCCAGCGGATCATCGAGGCGGCGATCGAACTGTTCGGCGAGCGCGGGTTCGCGGGTGCATCGACACGCGAGATCGCCGCGATGGCCGGCGTGAACGCGCCGGCGCTCCAGTACTACTTCGAGAACAAGGAGGGCGTGTACCGCGCGTGCGTCGAGGCGATCGCGGAGAATGGCAGGGAAGTGTTCGCACCGTCGGTCGGCCATGCGAGGGCGATGCTCGATGCGGACGCGGACGTCGACGTGCTGATCGACGCCTTCATCGGGCTGCTGCGCGCGCTGTCGGACCGGATGTTCACCGCGCCGAAGACGATGAACCAGCGGATGTTCTTTGCACGCGAGCAAGGCGGCCAGGAGCCGGCGAGCGCGAGCGAGATCCTGATGAAGCGCATGCGCAAGCCGCTCAACGACGTGAGCGCCGAACTGATCGGCCGTATCTCGGGCCGGCCGGCCAACGATCCCGTCACCCGATTGCGCGCGCTGAGCCTGTTCGGGCAGATCACGGTGTTCCACATCGCGCAGCGTTCGGCGCTGCAGTTGCTCGAATGGGAGGCGTTCGAGGGCGAGCGCGCGGCATTGCTGGTCGACACGATCGCCGACCAGACACGCCTGCTGCTCGAGCAATGGCATGCGCAGCGCGATGCATCGGCTGCCGATCCGGAAGCCGGCGCGAAGCGCGGGCAGGGCGCGGCGGCGAAACGTGCGGTCAAGGCGAAGGCGGGGGCATCGGCGCCCGCCGCGAAAAGCACGCGGCGCGTGAACAAGCCCGCCGCGCGTTGAGCGCGGCGCGGCATCGCCCCCGGCCGGTCAACCCGGCTTGCGCTCCGGTTCGGCGGGCGACGGCGGCCGGGCCGCCGGTTCTGCAGCATGGTCGTTGCCGTTGTTGCCACCGTCGCCGCCATTGCCGCCGATTTCGCCTTCGACGACAGGCCGCGATCCGTCCGCATAGGCGACGACGCTGCGCTGCGGATCGGCGATCCGGATGCCGCGTTCGCGGAACGTCTCCGCGATCCGCCGGTTGAATTCACGCTGCACGCTCCAGCGCGTCGCGTCCGTGCATTGCATCTGTCCGGACAGCGCGAGTGCCGCGCCGTCGACCTGGTCGATCCCCCAGTAGCTGAAGTCCGACAGGATGCCGTCGCGGTATTTCGGATCGTCGCGCAACGCCGCGCCGATTTCCTTCAGCGTCGCGATCGCGCGATCGATATCCTCGCCGTAGGCAATACTGATCTTGACAGCGGCGTTGCCGAGCCCACGGTTCGTGTTGTTGACGGTCGTCACCGAGCTGAACGGGATCGTGTACAGCGACCCGTCGCCCGCGCGCAGCCGCACGGTGCGGATCGACAGGTACTCGACCGTACCCGACACGCCCGCGAGCGTGACCCAGTCGCCGACCTGCATCGCGTTTTCCATCAGCAGGAAGATCCCGGTGATGAAATCCTGCACGAGCTTCTGCGAGCCGAAGCCGAGCGCGACACCGAAGATGCTCGCGCCGGCAAGCAGCGGGCCGACGTTCACGCCGAGCTGGCTGAGGCCCGTCAGCACGACGACGAGCGCGATCATCACGAACAGCAGCGAGCGCAACATCGGCAGCAACGTGCGCAGTCGCGCCGCGCGCACGAGATTGCCTTCGCGCGTCCACCGCTGCAGGCGGCGCTCGATCGCGATGTTCGCGGCTTCCCACACGAGGAGCGCGACGATGGCTGCGATCGCGATCGTCACCAGCGCCGACGCGAGCCGGTGGCCGATGGTGCCGGTTTCGAACGCGCGGAAGATCGGTACCCCCCAGATCTGCAGCAGCAACACGACGGTCACGATGCCGATCGCGCCCGACACGATCTGGCGCAGCAGCGGGTAGTAGCGGTACGCGTGCAGGTGGACGAGCGTGCGGTCTTCGTCGCGGCCCTGGAACAGCCGCGCGAGCGCGCCGAACACGACGATCGAGACCATCCGCATGCCGATCATCACGGCGATCGAGCGGCCGCCGAGCGTGATCAGCACGCGATAGCCGTTGTGGACGTCGAGCGCCCACACGAACCACAGCGCCATCACGATGAATACCGACACGGGGGCCCACGCGTCCGCGAGCGCATTCGCGACCATCTCGAAGGACGCACGGTCGTCGCCGGCCGCGCGGATCCGCGCGGCGACCGGCTGGCGGCTCCGCAGGATCAGCGCCGATACCATCAGGTGCCCGACGAGCGCGACGGCTTTCAGCAGGGCGACATGACCGGCCTCGCTTAGCCCGAAGCTCGCGGCGATCTCGACAGCGGCCGTGCAGGCGCCGACCACGATCACGATCCGCGCGATCGAACGTTGCGCGAAATCGGCCCACGCATCGCTGATGTGCAGCAACCGCAATTGCCGCGCATCGGGCTGGAAGAACAGCCGGCTGACGATCGTGACGAGCCGGCAGATCACGTAGATGTCGATCAGCGCTTCGAGCGCGGATTCGATCGGGGTGCCCGTCTCTCCGATCGCCGACATCGTCAGGCTCGCGACACCGACGAACACGAGCAGCGGCACGGCCCGCAACGCGAGGCTGACGAGCGCGCGCGGCATCCGGTGCAGCAGCGTGGTGTGGCGGCGCGCGTGGCCTCGGCCTTGTGACGATGCGGGGGCGGTGTCAGGGGCATCGGCGGGATCGGCGGCGTCGGGTTTGGCGAGGGTGTCCGGCGGCGCGTCGTCGTCATCGGGCGAGGTGGAGTCCGGCGCGGTGCGGGGCGACGTGTCGGCACGCCGTGCGGCCACTGCGGCCAGCGCGCGTCGCAACAACCGCTTTGCCAACCATTCGACGAAGAGCGCGGGCACGAGCACGGCGACGATAATCCAGAACGCGTGCGCGAGATCCGCGCGCTCGTCGGCTCGCACCAGCCTGTCGTGCCACCAGCTTCCGACCGAGCCGACATCGAGCAGCGAGCGCAGCGACTCCTTCAGCGCGCCGCCGATTTCGGTGGCCCAGCGCGATCCCTGCCGGACGAGCATCGACGCGAGCCCGTTCGACGTGAGCGCGCCCGGGGCCGCGGCCGCCGATGCGCCGCTGGCCGCCGCCGCATCGCTGGCAACGACCGCGGGTGCGCTCAGCGCGCCGACGGCCGCGATCGCACGCAGCGTCGTTTCGACCTGCGCGCGATCGCGGGGATTTTCGAGCACGTTGAGTGCCTGCTGAGCCTGTTGCGGCGTCAGCGCCGGCGCGGTGCCGGAAGCGGCCGACGCGGCGGCCGGGGCGGGAGCGGCCGCGTGAGCGGCCGTGACGACGGCGGCAAGCAGCCAGCCGAGGAGGATATGTCGCATGGAGTGGGCATGCGGGCGCGCATCGGCGCGCGGCCCGCCGGGCTGAACGATGGACGGGAAGTTAACATGATCGCGCCCGGAACCGAATAGTTCCGTCGACGATCATTCGAATCGGGCATGCACGACGCGGCGCGGCCGTTTGCGGCGCGTTTCCGCGGTCATGTGGCTGACGCAGGGGGGGGAGGCGACTCGATTGCCGGTGTGTAAGGCTCGCGTAATGCCCGCTTGCGGGCAACGGCGAGCGCCGCGCGCATCGCGCCGAATTCATCCGGAATCCTGCCAAATCACGCTTCCCCGTCGTGAAAAACCGGCAGGACGTGTTCCGCGATTTCTTCGATGACGTCGCGCACGGGCCGGTCCGAGCCCGGATTCAGCGTGACGTGATGCGTGCCTGCCGCGCGCATGTTCCGCAGGATGTCGATCAATGCGCGGCGTCCGGTTGCATAACCGAGCGGCAATGCGGTAGCCGGCGCATCGGGATCCTCGACGAGGTCGAGTCGCATCGACACGCCGAACGCGCGAAAGGCCGGCGACGCGAGCCTTTCAACCGCCGCGCGCCACATCGAATACCGTGCGCGCTGCGTGTCCGGATCGCGGTGGTACGTCATCCAGCCGATCGAGTGACGCGCGATCCAGTCGACGCTTTGACCGCCCGAGCCGACCGCCAGCATCGGCACCGCGTCGGCGCCGCGAGGCAGCAGCGTGAAGTCGGGCGCATCGGGCGGCGCTTCGTCGGGCAGCACGCGCGATGGCACGCCGAGCGCGGCCGCGACGACGTCCCAGTGCGCGCGGTACCGGTCGCGGCGCGTTTCCGCGTCGACGCCGAACGCCGCATATTCGGGCGGCCGGTCGCCGGAGCCGAGCCCGAGGATGAAGCGTCCGCCCGACAGCGTCGCGACCGACAGCGCGCCTTTCGCGATATGCAGCGGATGGCGCAACGGCAGCACGATCGCGCCGCTGGCGAGTGCAATCCGGCGCGTGCGTGACGCCAGTGCGCCGAGCAGGACCCACGGGTCGAGGTGGCCGACCGGGTCGGGATAGTCGGCGCTGTTCAGCGGCACGTCGCGAATCCACAGCGCGCGAAAGCCGAGCATGTCGGCCAGCGCCGCGAGTTCTAGTTGCTCGTCGAAGTCGGCGACGACATGGCCGGTGCGAAGCAGCGGCAACGTGAGGCCGATCGACAGCTGCCCGGCCGAAAAGACGCGATGCGCGACGTCGGGACGGGCAGGGGCGGGCGTGGTCATGTCGGGTCCTTGGAGGCGGGGCAAAGCGGGCGCGCGACGTTGCGTGTCCGAATGCTAGCGTGTTTGCGCGCCGGCTGCGCGGCACGGCATGCGCAGCGCCCGATCGGGCTTGACCGGTGACGTCGAGGCAACGGGAGCCATGCGGGCAGCGGGCCGGGCATAATCGGTGCCTTCAATCATCGAGAACAGCGAATCCGGATGAATGCGCTTCAACACGCGGTGATCGGTCTGGCGGCGAGCGCGATGCTTTTCACGGTTGCGTCCGGCGCGCGCGCTGACGATGCGCAGCGTACCGCTATCTGCAAGACCGCCGAGGAAACGGGCTACACGGCCGACATCCGCAATTGCCTGCGGCTGAAATACGACGAGGCCGACCGACGGTTGAATGCCGTCTACAAGACGAAGATGGCGAGCCTGGATGCACAGGGCAAGGCGAGGTTGCGCGACGACGAGCGCCGCTGGCTCAAGGCGCGGGATGCTGCCTGCGCCGAATCGCGGCAGCCCGATGCAGGCGGTACGCTCGGGCTCGTGGAGGTTGACAGTTGCTTCGTCGGCGAAACCGAACGCCGCGTGAAGGTCATCGAGGCCTTTCGTTGAGGTGTCGCGCAGGCCCCGGCGCTATGCCACCCGCAGCGTCGTACCGCGCAGCGTGAGGCCGAGGCGTGACGCCACGCGTTGTGACGCGCGGTTGTCGCTGGCGGTGCTGTAGAACAGCGTGCGGGTTCGAAGCGACGGCAGCCGCGACCACGCGGCGGTCACGGCCGCCGCGAGGCCGCGCCCCCGGAATGCAGGGGCCGTCGCGAGACCGAGTTCGGCACCGACTTCGGATAGCCGCGCGGCGAATGCGACCGAGGCGACTTCTCCGTCGACGACGGCCGCGCACCACGGCGCCCACAGATCGGCGGCGCCTTGAAACCCCATCGAGAACAGGCCTTCGGGCATCCCGCGCGTCGACAGTGCGTGCAGCAGATGCCGGCCCGCGTCGCTGTCGCCGTCGATCAGTTCGACGTGTGCGTCGGTGTCGAAGCCGAGTGCGTGCGGCAGCGCGTAGACGAGGCCGATGTTCCAGTGCGGAACGGGGGCGAGCAGCGACAGATAGCGTTCGAGATGCGCGGGCTGGGTGCAGTCCGCCGACGGCGTTTCGCTGTCGGCCAGGCGCGCCAGTTTTTCTGCGACAGGAACGGGCACGTCGGCGCGTACGCCCGCCAGGTTGCGTTTTGCGCCTCTGCCGAGCCAGAAGCGGGGCCCGGGCGAGCAGTCGGGATCGTTCTCGCGTTCGATCCGGCGATCCGGATGCAGCCGGAACAGCGTCCGGTAGTCGATTTCCAGCCAGTCGTGTGTGTCAGGCATAGGTCGGGCCGGTGGCTCCCGTCAGGTGGCGGCGAGTTGCGCGAAGCAGGCCGGGGCGGGCCCGCGCGTCCGTTCGTGCGTATGCGGCACTGTGGGGCGATTGTAAGCCGGTCGGCAATCGCGCGCGGATGCAACGACGCGGCATCGGCGCGGACCGTCCCGGCGCGGCATGACGACATCGCGGCATGCCCGGCCGACGGTCGCCGATCCGGTACGCGTTTCAGTTTCGAAACGTTCGCGCTGCTTGCCGGTGCGCGATTCGCCGCGATGGCCCCGCTTCGGCCCGCGCGGCCTTGCGGCATGAAGCATGGTGCGCTCCTTGCATATCTGTACGTGCCGTGAGCGCGGTCGCGGACGCAGTCGGTCCGGCGATCGCTTCAGTGGGTCGGACGTATCGGAGACGGGGACAAGAGAATGAAAACAGACCGAATCGCAACATGCCGTGTTGCAAACATGAATCGCCGACCTGCCTGGGTATTCGCTTCGCCGTTGATCGAGGCGACGTGAGCGCGCGGCTTTCCGTTCCATCCGAGCAATCGGGTTTGTTCTGAACGACGACGTGCAGGTGTGACGCACGAGGCCGACTGGTGCCGGTCGGCCGTCGGGGACGAACTTCGAATATCCGTGGATGGCCCGGCCCGGAACCCGGATCGTCATGCTGGCGCGCGCAACGCGAGTCGTCGCGCGGCGCAGGTGTTCGTGCGCCGCGTATCGCGTCGGCGCGACGGGCCCGAACCGGAACGCACCGTGTCGCACCGGAAAGCCGGCAGCGCATCGATGTGTCCGGCACCGCGGAATACATGCAGTCCAGGGGAAGCGTTCGCCGGCCGCGGCATGGCGGGCGCCGCGAAATTGTGCTGTCAGTTGATCCACTACCCCGATGGATCAATTGTTGAAGCGCCCATCGCCGAGTGGCGGATGGGCGTCTTTTTTTGTGCGCCGGTTTGCGACGCGGGCCATCGGCCCGATCGCGCGGCGTTCTGTATCATGTGCTGGCGTGCCTGGCTGCCCGTGCGGGCGCACGGCTTGCCGGCGCACCCGATCACGCGTTGCCAACATGAACGACACAGCCCTGCACGACCCCTCAACCGCCGGCATCGATCCGGCCGCACTCGATGCGCTACAGACGTTCGTCGAACGTCATCCGCGCCTGCTGGTACTGACCGGCGCGGGCATCAGCACCGACTCCGGCATTCCCGGCTATCGCGACCGCAACGGCCAGTGGATGCGCTCGCCGCCGATTCAGCTCCATGAATTCCTCGGCTCCGATGCCGCGCGGCGGCGTTACTGGGCGCGCAGCATGATCGGCTGGCCCGTCGTCGGCCGCGCGCAGCCGAACGGGTCGCACGTCGCGCTCGCGCGGCTCGGCAGCGCGGGGCGGATCGAGCGTCTCGTCACGCAGAACGTCGACGGTTTGCACCAGCGCGCGGGCAGCGGCGACGTGATCGAGCTGCACGGCGGCATCGACGGTGTCACGTGTCTCGATTGCGGCGCGCATCATGCGCGCGCGACGATCCAGGTCATGCTCGAGGCCGACAATCCCGAGCTGCTGGGCGCGCAGGCCGAGCCTGCCGCGGACGGCGACGCGCATCTCGAATGGGCGGCGCTCGACACGTTCCGCATCCCGGCGTGCCCCGCGTGCGGCGGGCTGCTGAAGCCGGCAGTCGTGTTCTTCGGCGAAAACGTGCCGCGCGAGCGCGTGGCGCTCGCGTCGCAGGCGCTCGATGCGGCCGATGCGCTGCTCGTCGTCGGCTCGTCGCTGATGGTGTATTCCGGCTACCGCTTCTGCGTGTGGGCGCAGGCGCAGCACAAGCCGGTCGCCGCGCTCAATCTCGGCCATACGCGCGCCGATCCGATCCTGACGCTGAAGGTCGAGGCGCGTTGCGCACCCGCGCTCGACGCGCTCACCGCGCGGCTGGGTCTCGCGGGCCACGCACCGGAGCACGCATCGTGACCGATCCGACCGCTTCGCCCGATCCGTCCGCGCGGCTGTCGGCGCCGGCAGCCGAACGCAATCGCGGGCCGATCCTCGACGTCTTGCGCCGCGTGTTGCCGACGAGCGGCCGCGTGCTCGAAATCGCGAGCGGCACGGGCCAGCACGTCGTCCACTTCGCACAGGCGCTGCCGGGCCTGCACTGGCAACCGAGCGATCCCGATGCGCAGGCGCGCCGCTCGATCGCCGCGTGGGTTGCCCATGCGGGCCTCGCGAACGTTGCCGGGCCGCTGGCGTTCGACGTGCGCGACGCGTCGTGGCCGGTCGACGCGCTCGACGCGATCGTCTGCATCAACATGATCCATATCTCGCCCTGGGCCTGCACCGACGCGCTGTTCGCGGGCGCGTCGCGCCTGCTGCGGCCGGGCGGCGTGCTGTTCCTGTACGGGCCGTATCGCCGCGAGGGCCGGCACACGGCGCCGTCGAACGAGGCATTCGACCTGCAATTGCGCAGCCGCGACCCGTCGTGGGGCGTGCGCGATCTCGAGACCGTCGTCGCGCTCGGCCTCGATCGCGGGCTCGACTGCATCGAGGTGGTCGAGATGCCGGCGAACAACCTGAGCGTCGTGTTCCGGCGGTTGCCGCACGCGGAGCAGTGACACGCAAGCGCGCATCGCCGCCGGGTTTCCACTATCCTTTCGCCTGTGCGCGCGACCCGGTTCGGGTCGCGCCCCGTTTTTTCCGGAGAATTGACTAATGGGCAAACAAGCAATCGGTGTGATCGGGCTCGCGGTGATGGGCCGCAATCTCGCACTCAATATCGAGAGCCGCGGTTACGCGGTGTCTGTGTACAACCGCAGCCGCGAGAAAACCGACGAACTGATCGCCGAATTCCCCGGCCGCAACCTGGTGCCGACCTATACGCTCGAGGAATTCGTCGCGTCGCTCGAAACGCCGCGCCGGATCCTGATGATGGTGAAGGCCGGCGAAGCGACCGATGCGACGATCGCATCGCTCAAGCCGCTGCTCGAGAAGGGCGATGTGCTGATCGACGGCGGCAACACGCATTTCACCGACACGATCCGCCGCAATCAGGAACTCGCGCAATCGGGCCTGCACTTCATCGGCACCGGCGTGTCGGGCGGCGAAGAGGGCGCGCTGCGCGGCCCGTCGATCATGCCTGGCGGCCAGCGTGACGCGTACGACCTCGTCGAGCCGATCCTCAAGCAGATCGCCGCGAAGGCGCCGTCGGACGGCGAGCCGTGCGTCGCCTACATGGGCCCGGACGGTGCGGGCCATTACGTGAAGATGGTCCACAACGGCATCGAATACGGCGACATGCAGCTGATCGCCGAAAGCTACTCGGTGCTGAAGGACGTCGCGGGCCTGACCAACGACGAACTCGGCGCGGTGTACACCGAATGGAACCAGGGCGAACTCGACAGCTACCTGATCGAGATCACGTCGAAGATCTTCGGCAAGAAGGACGAAGAGACCGGCAAGCACCTCGTCGACGTGATCCTCGATCGCGCCGCGCAGAAGGGCACCGGCAAGTGGACGAGCCAGAACGCGCTGGATCTCGGCGTGCCGCTGCCGCTCATCACCGAGTCGGTGTTCGCGCGCGTGCTGTCGTCGCTGAAGACCGAGCGTGTCGCGGCCAGCAAGATCCTGTCGGGCCCGGCCGCCGCGCCGTTCGACGGCGATCGCGCCGCGTTCGTCGAAGCGGTGCGCCGCGCGCTGTACCTGAGCAAGGTGATCTCGTACGCGCAGGGCTTCGCGCAACTGCGCACGGCATCCGAAGAGTACGGCTGGAACCTCGATCTCGGGACGATCGCGAAGATCTTCCGCGCCGGCTGCATCATCCGCGCGCGCTTCCTGCAGAAGATCACGGACGCGTACGCGAAGGATCCGGCGCTCGCGAACCTGCTGCTCGATCCGTACTTCAAGGACATCGCCGCGAATTACCAGGCGTCGCTGCGCGACGTCGTGGTGGCCGCGGTGAAGGCAGGCGTGCCGGTACCGGCGTTCGCGTCGGCCGTCGCGTACTTCGACAGCTATCGTTCCGAGCGGCTGCCGGCGAACCTCGTGCAGGCGCAGCGAGACTTCTTCGGCGCGCACACGTTCGAGCGTACCGACAAGCCGGGCAGCTTCCACGCGAACTGGTCCTGACCGGCTGGCAGGGGGCGGCATTGTTGCGAAAATCTATTCTTTGAATAGGGTTTTTCTATCCCGGATGCCGACATTGTTGGCTCCGGGGAAACAGTGTTTTCGTTCTTTCATGGTTTTCCCTAGGTGTTCCCGGGACTAAACTCTGTTCCATCGCTGCAGACATGGTGTGTGCGGCGGAGCAAAAAAATCCCGGAGGTAATCATGAAATCGCTGATCGCAACGTTCGCCGCAGCTGCCGTTCTCGCCGTTCCCGCCGTCTCGTTCGCCCAACAGAATGCGCCCGTCACCCGTGCACAGGTGAAGGCCGATCTGGTCGCCGTCCAGCAGGCCGGCTACAAGCTGGGCAGCGACCGTACGAACTACCCGGAAAGCATTCAGGCCGCTGAAGCCCGCCTGAACCCGCAACAGAACGTTGCCGCTGCCGACACGACCGGCTATGGCGCACAACCGGCTGCCGCGCAAGAATCCGGCGCACCGGCCAAGGCCAAGACCGGCTGGCAAGTCAAGCGCATCGCTGACGACGCGCCGATCTACAAGGGTCGTTAATGGTGGTTCGGTCGGTGCGGCCGCGTTGGCGGCCTGATCCGTCCCCTGAAGTACGAACAGCCCGTCGTTCCGGATAGCGGAACGACGGGCTGTTTTCATTGGTGGCGCGCGTATCGCGCCGACCGTCGGTTCAGTGCAGCGGGCGCCTGCCGCGCCCGATATCCCGGAACAGCGCTTCGGCCGGTTCCAGCACTTGCAGCCACGTTTCGTCGTAGCCGCTTAGCGTGTCGAGCGCGTCGCGCAGCCGCTCGATCGCGAGGACCGGCAACTCGACGCTGTGGCGCGTGGCGCCGGTCATGTGCGCGACACTCGCCAGCTGGACGAGCGCATCGGCCGCCTCGGCGACGTCGGTTGCGAACAGCAGGTGCCGGTTGAGCAATTCGACCAGGCCGCTGGAACCGGAGAAATCGTCGGCGTTGAGCTGCACGGAAAGAAACGTCGCGTTGTTCATTGTCATGCTCCTCGTTGTCGTTGGGTCGCGCAGTGCATCACCGAGTATAGGTGGCGATCGAAGGGGAGAATGTGACGGGATCGATACGGCAGGCGCGGGTGGCGAGGCCTGCGGAAGATCCGCGGCAGGCCCGCCCGGCGGGGCTCGCAGGCGACCGGCACGCTGCTGCGGCACCGCAAGATTGTTGCCGGATCAGGCATCGGTCGCGGCCTTGACCGCCACAAATGGTATCTTTGCCGATCGGAACGGCGCGAAAAAGGGGCCGGTGAGCCCATCGCGCCGATGTTCCGCTGTGGAAACTGACGGCCGCGAGAGCGGTCGGATACTGATTGGTCCGGCCGTCCGGCCGGACATCGTGCGTCGCGCGCCGGGGGGCGGTGGGCGGCGCAACGACGCAAATCCGGGAGGACCCTTGAGAGAAACTATTCCCATCCACGATGCGCCGACGCGCTGGCTGCCGCAGGCGGCACTCGTTGCCGCGGCCATCGCGCTGACGGGTTGCACGATGACGCCGTGGACCGACAGCTGGCAGCCGGCGCGCCAGTCGGCACCCACGTCGGCCGCGACGCCGGGCGTGATCGCCGGCTATTACCGCGTGAATCCGGGCGATACGCTCGCGGGCGTCGCGAACGCGTACGGGCAGCGCGTGCAGGACGTGGCCAGCTGGAACCACATGGCGCCGACCGATGCCGTGTATCCCGGGCAGGTGCTGCGCGTCGCGCCGCCGCCTGCGGCGACGTCGCTCGGGCAGCCGCCCTCGGCGGCCGCGCAGCCGGGCTCGCTCGCCTGGCCGGCCACCGGTGTCGTGGCGACGCCGTTCGCGGCCGGCAGGACGCGCGGCATCGTGATCGCCGCGTCCGGCCCCGACCATTCGGTGCGGGCCGCGGCGGCCGGGCGCGTGGTTTATGCGGGGTCCGGCGTCAAGGCCTACGGCCCGCTCGTGATCCTGAAGCATGAGAACGGGCTCATCACGGCTTATGGACACAACGGCAAACTGCTGGTCAACGAAGGCGACGCGGTGCGCCAGGGCCAGCCGGTCGCCGAAATGGGCACCGACACGAGCGGCCGTTCGACGTTCGAGTTCGAAGTGCGCCAGAACGGCAAGGTCGTCGATCCGATGAACTTCCTGCCGCGCAACGGCGGCTGACGGCC
Organism: Burkholderia sp. ZZQ-2; assembly: GCF_050768715.1. Taxonomy (NCBI): domain Bacteria; kingdom Pseudomonadati; phylum Pseudomonadota; class Betaproteobacteria; order Burkholderiales; family Burkholderiaceae; genus Burkholderia; species Burkholderia sp. ZZQ-2. Next base: position 61,922 of record NZ_LDVA01000293.1, read on the forward strand.
CGCCTCACCCCGTGTGCGCCGGGCGGCGCACACGTTCCGGCGTTTTCCGCCTTCATCCTTTCCCGAGCGTCACCGCGCCCGACTGTCTCGCGTGATTGCCGAGCCAGCGAATGCCCAGTGCGAGCGCCGCCGCGCCGACCGCGATCAGCGAACACTGGATCGCGACCGGCAGGTAGCCATGCGGCCGCGGATCGACGAACGGGTAGGGATACCAGTTCTCCAGCGCGCCGCGCACGAGCGTATAGCCGAGATAGACGACCGGAAAGGCGAGCCACGCGAACGCGCTGCGCCGCGGGATCGGCAGGCGCGGCTCCACGTACAGCCAGTCGCACAGCACGACGAACGGCACGATCCGGTGCAGCACCCAGTTGTTGAACGCCGGCGTGACGTGGCGCAGCGCATCGAGCCGCGCGAGCAGGAGCTCGTAGACGATCGCGGTGATCAGGACGTACAGCACCGCGGCGCCGCGCATCGATTCGTAGCGAGCCGAGCCGGGGCGGGCGATGCGCCAGAGCCCGGCGGCGAGCATCGCGGCCGCGTAGAGGCTGCTCAGTTGCGTGAAGTAGCTGAGAAAGTTGCCGAGCTCGAATGCAGGCATGCCCCAGTAGCCGGCGATGCTGTGCAACGTCGTCGACACCGCGAGCAACGCGGCGGTCAGCCGATAGGCCGCAACGAAGAACGCCTTGCTCATGATGCGCGCGCAACGTCGACACCAAAGCTTCATCGTGCCACAGCCGTTTACGGGCGCGATGCGGATTTTCCATATGACGGCCCGCGCGGCGCGTGCGTTGACGATTCATCCGATATTTGACCTCGCCGCACAAAACCGGACGCACGTGCGGCTACAATCGTGGCAGCCTTGCCGGGCTGCCGAGCCGATTGCGGCATGCGCCCATCCCCGCATACAACACGAGACGAAGCATGAGAAACATCCTCGCGAAACAGACGCGCTACAGCTCGCCCGCGATCTTCTTCCACTGGGCCGTGTTCGCGCTGGTGGCGCTGGCCTACCTGGCCATCGAGATCCGCGGGCCGAAAGGCAGCGACAGCCGGGTGTTCTGGATGAACGTTCACCTCACCGCGGGCACGCTCGTGCTCGTGCTGTCGGTGCTGCGCGTGCTGTGGCGAGTCGTCAGCCGCGTACCCGAGGCCATTCCGCAAACGGCGCTGCTGCGCTGGCTCTCGAAGCTCGCGCATCTCGCGCTCTACGTGTTCATCATCGCGCAGCCGCTGCTCGGGATCATGACGATCAACCTGGGCGGAAAGCCGGTGTCGCTCGACTGGCTCGGCGTGTCGTTCACGCTGCTCGGCCCCGACAAGGCGCTGCGGCCGACGATCAAGGAAGCGCACGAGCTGATCGGCAACGCGTTCTATTTCGTGATCGGATTGCACGCGCTGGCCGCGCTCTACCATCATTTCATCCGGCGAGACGACGTACTGCGGCGCATGGCGCCCTGAACGGCACGTTCGTTCCGGAAGCATGCAGCAGGCGGGGGCGCATGGTTGTGTTGACAACCATGCGCCCCCGGTCCGTTTACCGCCATCTGCGCTGGTCAGCGCGTTAAACATTCTGTAACATCTCGGCTGTTTTTACATTCCGCTTACTCTGCGCCGCGCATGCTGCACCGACATCGTCACCTGACCGCCTGGCTTGGCGTGCTCGCGATCTGGTTCGCGATCGCGGCGCCGCTGGTGTCGCAGTGGCGCGTCGCGCAGGCGGCCACGCCCGACGCAATTGTCTGTAGTGCAGAGCATGGCGCGCATCGTTCACCCGATGCAGGCCGCATGCACGATCACGCGCTGCATCTCGATGCGTGCGGCTACTGCGGTTTCTTCGCGCACAGTCCCGCGATCGGCGGGCCTGCCGCCGCGGCACTCGCTTCCGTTCCCGTCGTTTCCGTCTCCGCCGTCGCGCCGCCTGCCGTCGCGGCGCGCGCCGACCGCTATCCGCGCGCGTACCCGCGCGCACCGCCCGAGCGCGCCTGACGCGCTGTTTTCCGTTCTTTTCACCGCCGATATCCGTGCGGCCCGTCGAGGCCGTGCGGAGGGCGTCACTCGGGCTTTCGATCATGACCATTTTCCAGTTGCGCGCGCCGCGGGCGTCGCGCAATGCCTGTGCGCGGCGCATGC
>NZ_LDVA01000294.1:0-33185 GCF_050768715.1 Burkholderia sp. ZZQ-2
AGCGCGAGCGGTTGGGCTGCGCGGCCGGCGCGGGCGCGGCCGGGTTCGCACGCTGCGCCTGCGACGGCGCGGCCTGCTGCATCGGCTGCTGCGCAGGCGGCGTGGCCTGACGCTGCGTGACGGTGGAATTCTGGCGGCCGATGCTGCGCCCGCCGCCCATGCGCTTGGCTTCAGCGTCGAGCGATGCGAACGTGCCGGCCGTGAGCAGGCCGACCATCAGCAGTGTGCCGACTCGTCGAGCCCACGGCTTCGACGGCTTGCTACGGTTGAACAACGAACGCGTTTCGGACATCAGCTTCTCCAGATGTAAGACAAATGTATGGAAAGAGCCCCTTAGTACTTGGCTCCCATGTGTAAAGCTACCACGCCACCTGACAAATTGTAATATTTGACGGCATCGAGGCCCGCTTGTTCCATCATCGTCTTCAGCGTGTCCTGATCGGGGTGCATCCGGATAGATTCAGCAAGATACCGGTAACTTTCAGCATCTTTCGCGAACTTGTCGCCAAGCCACGGTAATACTTTGAAAGAATACAGATCGTACGCCTTTTTCAGCGGATCCCATACTTTCGAGAATTCCAGCACCATCACGCGGCCGCCGGGCTTCGTCACGCGGCGCATCTCCGCCAGCGCGGCATCCTTGTGCGTCATGTTGCGCAGCCCGAACGCGACCGTGACCAGATCGAAGTAGTTGTCCGGAAAGGGGATTTTCTCCGCGTCGCACAGCAGCGACGGCGTCACGATGCCCTTGTCGAGCAGCCGGTCGCGACCGACGCGCAGCATCGATTCGTTGATGTCCGTGTGCCAGACCTCGCCCGTCGGCCCGGCTGCCTTCGCGAACGCCTTGGTCAGGTCGCCGGTGCCGGCCGCGATGTCGAGCACCTTGAAGCCGGGACGCACGTTCGCCTGCGCGATCGTGAACGCCTTCCACGCGCGGTGCATGCCCGCCGACATCAGGTCGTTCATCAGATCGTAGTTGCTCGCGACCGAATGGAACACACCCGCCACTTTCTTCGCTTTTTCGTTTTCCTCGACGCTTTCGAAGCCGAAGTGGGTTTTGCTCATCGCGTTGATCCTCAGTAAATGGCAAGACGGCGCCGAGCGGGCGCCGTCGAATTTCAGTGGCAGTGGCCGTGCGACGCGGAGGCCGCCTGCATCGGGGCGTCGCGCTCGACGCCCGCCGCCTTCAGTTTGTCGAAATAGTCGCGCCACAGCGCGTCCTGCTGCGTGGCCAGCTCGTACAGCAGGTCCCACGAGTAGATGCCGGTCGAATGGCCGTCGGAAAACGTCGGCTGCAGCGCGTAGTTGCCAACGCCCTCGAGCGCGGTGATCGTCACCTCGCGCTTGCCGGTCTGCAGCGTCTCCTGGCCGGGCCCGTGGCCGCGCACCTCGGCCGACGGCGAATACACGCGCATCAGCTCGAACGGAATCCGGTAGCTTTCACCGTTCGGGTACTGCAATTCGAGCACGCGCGATACCGCGTGCACGACGACGCCGGACGGAATCGGCGTCGTGGAAGTCAAACCGCTCATGGCTGCCTCGAATCGGTCATGCGTTGAATTTCCTCGCGCACCGCATTGTGCAGCAGCGAGGCCTGCGCCGCGCGCGTGCGCAGCAGCGCCTCGGACACGCTGCGCTGGCGCGGCGCCCAGACGGGCTGCGGGAAGTGGGCGTCGTTGGAAAAGCGCGGGATCACGTGCCAGTGCACGTGCGGCACCATGTTGCCGAGGCTCGCGAGATTCACCTTGTTCGGCTGCATCACGCGGCGCACGGCCCGCTCGACCGCGTAGACCACGCGCATCAGGTGGACCCGCTCGGGCTCGCCGAGATCGGAGAATTCCGCTACGTGCGTGCCCCAGATCACCCGGCAGAAGCCCGGATACTCGTGCTCGCCCGTCGCGAGGACAACGCGCAGCGCATCGTCCTGCCAGAGCACCTCGCCGCCGTCTTCACGGCAAAACACGCATTCCATCGTCGCTCCCATGTGGACGGGCGCCGGCATTGCCGCGCCGGCGCCCGCTCATCCCCAGCCCGGTCGGGCGGTCGTCATGCCCGCATTAGACCAGCACGCGCTCGATCCCGCCATTGTTCGCGCGTGCGACATAATCGGCCATCCAGTTCTCGCCGAGCACCTGGCGCGCGATTTCGACCACGATGTAGTCGGCTTCGAGGTTCGCATCCTCGCCGTAGCGCGACAGGCCCTGCAGGCACGACGGGCAGCTCGTCAGGATCTTCACGTCCGGGCCGTTCGCGGCCGCGGCGGCCGGCGCCGGCGCAGCGCCGGCCACCACGGGAATCGCACGCAGCTTCGCGGCGCCCTTGCGGATCTCCTCTTCCTTGCGGAAACGCACCTGCGTGGAGATATCCGGCCGCGTGACCGCCAGCGTGCCCGACTCACCGCAGCAACGATCGTTCTTCTCGATCTTGTAGCCGTCCTTCTCCGCGCCCATCAGCTCGTTGACGAGCTTCACCGGGTCCATCGTCTTGATCGGCGTATGGCACGGGTCGTGATACATGTAGCGCGTGCCCGTCACGCCGTCGAGCTTCATCCCCTTCTCGAGCAGGAACTCGTGGATGTCGATGATCCGGCAGCCCGGGAAGATCTTGTCGAATTCATAGCCGGCGAGCTGGTCGTAGCAGGTGCCGCACGACACGACCACCGTCTTGATATCGAGGTAGTTCAGCGTGTTCGCGACCCGGTGGAACAGCACGCGGTTGTCGGTGACGATCTTCTCGGCCTTGTCGTACTGGCCCGAGCCGCGCTGCGGATAGCCGCAGCACAGGTAGCCCGGCGGCAGCACGGTCTGCACGCCGGCCTCCCACAGCATCGCCTGCGTCGCGAGGCCGACCTGCGAGAACAAACGCTCGGAGCCGCAGCCCGGGAAGTAGAACACCGCTTCCGAATCGACGGTCGTCGACTTCGGGTTGCGGATGATCGGCACGATCTTGTTGTCCTCGATGTCGAGCAGCGCGCGTGCCGTCTTCTTCGGCAGGTTGCCCGGCATCTTCTTGTTGACGAAGTGGATCACCTGCTCGACGACGGGCGGCTTGCCCACCGTCGCCGGCGGGTGCTGCGTCTGCTTCTTAACGACGTTCTTCAGCATGTCGTTCGCGAAGCGCTGCACCTTGTAGCCAACGCCCATCATCACGCTGCGCGCGGCGTTGATCGTCTGCGGGTTGGTCGCGTTCAGGAAGAACATGCCCGCCGCATTGCCGGCGTTGAATTTCTTCTTGCCCATCTTGCGCAACAGGTTGCGCATGTTCATCGTGACGTCGCCGAAATCGATCTTCACCGGGCACGGCGTCGCGCACTTGTGGCACACCGTGCAGTGGTCGGCCACGTCGTTGAACTCGTCCCAGTGCTTGATCGACACGCCGCGGCGCGTCTGTTCCTCATACAGGAACGCCTCGACCAGCAGCGACGTCGCGAGGATCTTGTTACGCGGGCTGTACAGCAGGTTTGCGCGCGGCACGTGCGTCGCGCACACCGGCTTGCACTTGCCGCAGCGCAGGCAGTCCTTCACCGAATCGGCGATCGCGCCGATGTCGGACTGCTTCATGATCAGCGACTCGTATCCCATCAGCCCGAAGCTCGGCGTATAGGCGTTGCGCAGATCGGCGCCTTCGAGCAGCTTGCCCTTGTTGAAACGGCCGTTCGGGTCGACGCGCTGCTTGTACGCGCGGAATTCGGCGATCTCGTCGTCGGTCAGGAACTCGAGCTTCGTGATGCCGATGCCGTGCTCGCCGGAAATCACGCCGTCGAGCGAACGCGCGAGCGTCATGATGCGCGCGACCGCCGCGTGGGCGTCCTGCAGCATCTCGTAGTTGTCGGAGTTGACCGGCAGGTTGGTGTGGACGTTGCCGTCGCCCGCGTGCATGTGCAGCGCGACGAACACGCGGCCGCGCAGCACCTGCTTGTGGATCGCCTGCGCTTCGTCGAGGATCTGCTTGAACGCGCCGCCGTTGAAGATCGCGCGCAGCTCCGCGCGGATCTCCTGCTTCCACGAGATGCGGACCGTGCGGTCCTGCGTGACGTGGAACACGGTCGCGCCCGGCTGCTCATCCGCGCGATCGGCGAACTTCTCGGCGAGCGCCTCGTAACCGAGCTGCACGAGGTAGTGCTGCGCCTCGCGCAGCGGCTGGTCGAGGCGGTCGCGCACGAACTCCCAGCGCGCGCGCACGCGCTTGAGCAGCTCCAGTGCCTGCTGGACGCGATCCTCGAGCAGTTCGGCGCTCGGGATCTCATTCGCGTCGTCGGTCTTGCCGAGCGGCAGGTTGCCGCCGCGGAAGAACGCTTCCAGCGCGTCGACCAGTTGCAGCTTGTTCTTCAGCGACAGCTCGATGTTGATCCGCTCGATGCCGTCGGTGTACTCGCCCATCCGGTTCAACGGGATGACGACGTCTTCGTTGATCTTGAACGCGTTCGTGTGCTTCGCGATCGCGGCCGTGCGGCTGCGGTCGAGCCAGAAGCGCTTGCGCGCCTCAGCGCTGATCGCGACGAAGCCTTCGCCGCTCTTGCCGTTCGCCATCCGGATCACTTCGGACGTCGCGTGCGCGACCGCGTCGGCGTCATCGCCGACGATGTCGCCGATCAGCACCATCTTGGGAAATGCGTTGCGCTTGCTCTTGGTCGCGTAGCCGACCGCGCGCAGGTAGCGCTCGTCGAGGTGCTCGAGGCCCGCGAGGATCGCGCCGCCCTGCTTCGACGTCTCGAACAGGTAGTCCTTGATCTCGACGATGCTAGGGATCGCCTCGCGCGCCTGGCCGAAGAATTCCAGGCAGACGGTGCGGGTGTGCGCCGGCATCTTGTGCAGCACCCAGCGCGCGGACGTGATGAGCCCGTCGCAGCCTTCCTTCTGCACGCCCGGCAGGCCGGCCAGGAACTTGTCGGTCACGTCCTTGCCGAGGCCTTCCTTGCGGAACCGGCGGCCCTCGATCTCGAGCATCTCGCTCTTCAGCAGCTTCTCGCCCGGCGCATATGCGCCGTCGAACCACTTCAGCTCGAAACGCGCGACCGCGATGTCGTGGATCTTGCCCTGGTTGTGCTCGTGGCGCGTGACTTCGAGCCAGTTGCCGTCCGGGTCGACCATCCGCCACCAGGCCAGGTTGTCAAGCGCGGTGCCCCACAGCACGGCCTTCTTGCCGCCCGCGTTCATCGCGACGTTGCCGCCGATGCACGATGCGTCGAGCGAGGTCGGATCGACCGCGAACACGTAGCCGGCCGCTTCCGCGGCTTCCGTCACGCGGCGCGTGACGACGCCCGCGCCGGAGAAGATCGTCGGCACTTTGTGCGCGACGCCCGGCAGCTCTGTCAGCTCGACCGCGCCGAGCTGTTCGAGCTTCTCGGTGTTGATCACCGCGGAGAACGGCGTGAGCGGCACCGCGCCGCCCGTGTAGCCGGTGCCGCCGCCGCGCGGGATCACGGTCAGGCCGAGCTCGAAGCAGGCCTTGATCAGGCCGGCGATCTCGGCTTCGGTATCGGGGGTGAGCACGACGAACGGGTATTCGACCCGCCAGTCGGTCGCGTCGGTCACGTGCGACACGCGCGACAGCCCGTCGAAACGGATGTTGTCCTTCTGCGTGCAGCGGCCGAGCGCCTTGGTCGCGCGGCGGCGCAGGTCGGCCATCTTCTCGAATTCGTCGGCGAACTCGTTGACCGCGCGCTGCGCGGCGGTTTCGAGCATCTCGACGCGCGATGCACGTTCGCGGCCCGCGTCGTCGCGGTGCTCGGTGAGATCCGCGCTGCGGCGCTTGCCGATTTCGGTCAGCCGGTGGTTCAGCGCCTCGATCAGCAGCGCGCGGCGCTTCGGGTTGTCGAGCAGGTCGTCCTGCAGGTACGGATTGCGGCGCACGACCCAGATGTCGCCGAGCACTTCATACAGCATCCGTGCCGAGCGGCCCGTACGGCGCTCGGCGCGCAGCTCGTCGAGCACCGACCACGCCTCTTCGCCGAGCAGGCGGATCACGATCTCGCGATCCGAGAAGGACGTGTAGTTGTAGGGAATCTCGCGCAACCGGGGCGCGGGGTCGGCGGCGACGGCGGCTGCCGCGCCATGCGGATCGAAAACTTGTGGTGCGTTCATGTTCGGACGACTCGGAGGGCCGATACACCGTGCACGGGCGTCGGCAAGCGCGTGGGCGCAATCTTGGGGAAATCTGTTCTGTAACCAGGCGCGCGGCTGTCCTTCATGGGGCCGGAGCGGGCGGAGATTCGCCCCTCCTGGCCGGCGACAGGGCCTGGCGGCACTCGATCATCAGCACGATCGCGCGCGGCGCGCATGCCGTTCCGCCGCGGGGCTGGCTGCGCGCGGCGTCGGCTTCAACGGTGCGATCCGAGGGTGCCTCTGCATCTTCCGAATCCTTGATTCAAAACGGAATTCTAACCCATGATCGGGCCACGCGTGACACGTCGGACAGGTCGTGGGGCTATCGCCGCGAGCCGCGCCAGGTCTGGCTCGGCGCGATTTCACGCGGTCATTCGCCGTCCGTCCGGTCGGTAACCACGCGGTTAAGCCGGTAAAAGAGGCCGCGCTACGTCGCCGACGCATCGTCCGCACGGCCCCGCGGGCGTGCGCCCGGCATGCCGCTTGCGTACAGGCGGACCCTTGGCGCTATCATTGATCCTTTACCGTCTGCTACCGCACTGCACGCGAGCGCCCATGGCATCCCACGATTACCTGAAGAAAATTCTCACCGCGCGCGTCTACGACGTCGCGATCGAGACGGAACTCGAATCCGCCCGCAACCTGTCCGCCCGGCTGCGCAACGCCGTCTACCTCAAGCGCGAGGACAACCAGCCGGTGTTCTCGTTCAAGCTGCGCGGCGCGTACAACAAGATGGCGCACATTCCGGCGGACGCGCTCGCCCGCGGCGTGATTACGGCATCGGCCGGCAACCATGCGCAGGGTGTCGCGTTCTCGGCGGCCCGGATGGGCGTCAAGGCGGTGATCGTCGTGCCCGTCACGACGCCGCAGGTGAAGGTCGATGCGGTGCGCGCGCACGGCGGCCCGAGCGTCGAGGTGATCCAGGCCGGGGAGTCGTACAGCGATGCGTATGCATACGCGGTCAAGGTGCAGGAGGAGCGCGGCCTCACGTTCGTCCATCCGTTCGACGATCCGTACGTGATCGCCGGCCAGGGCACGATCGCGATGGAGATCCTGCGCCAGCACCAGGGCCCGATCCACGCGATCTTCGTGCCGATCGGCGGCGGCGGGCTCGCGTCCGGCGTCGCGGCCTACGTGAAGGCGGTGCGACCGGAGATCAAGGTGATCGGCGTGCAGGCCGAGGATTCGTGCGCGATGGCGCAGTCGCTCGACGCGGGCAAGCGCGTCGAGCTGAGCGAGGTCGGCCTGTTCGCGGACGGTACCGCCGTGAAGCTGGTCGGCGAGGAAACCTTCCGGCTCTGCAGCGAATACCTCGACGGCGTCCTGACGGTGAACACCGACGCGCTGTGCGCGGCGATCAAGGACGTCTTCCAGGACACGCGCAGCGTGCTCGAGCCGTCCGGCGCGCTCGCAGTCGCGGGCGCGAAGCTCTACGCGGAACGCGAAGGCATCGAGAACCAGACGCTCGTCGCGGTCACGTCCGGCGCGAACATGAACTTCGACCGGATGCGCTTCGTCGCCGAGCGCGCGGAAGTGGGCGAGGCGCGCGAAGCCGTGTTCGCAGTCACGATCCCCGAGGAACGCGGCAGCTTCAAGCGGTTCTGCTCGCTCGTCGGCGACCGCAACGTCACCGAGTTCAACTACCGGATCGCCGATGCGCAGGCCGCGCACATCTTCGTCGGCGTGCAGATCAAGCGCCGCGGCGAATCGGCCGAGATCGCCGCGAACTTCGAATCGCACGGCTTCAAGTCCGTCGACCTGACGCACGACGAGCTGTCGAAGGAACACATCCGCTACATGGTCGGCGGCCGTTCGCCGCTCGCGCTCGACGAGCGCCTGTTCCGCTTCGAGTTCCCGGAACGACCGGGCGCGCTGATGAAATTCCTGTCGTCGATGGCGCCGGACTGGAACATCAGCCTGTTCCATTACCGCAACCAGGGCGCGGACTACAGCTCGATCCTCGTCGGGCTGCAGGTGCCGCAGGCCGATCGCGCCGAATTCGAACGCTTCCTCGCGGCACTCGGCTATCCGTATGTCGAGGAGAGCGCCAACCCGGCTTACCGCCTCTTCCTGTCGTAAAGGCGTCACGCATGAATCCCGAACATTCCCCGCTCGGCAAGGCCACCGTCTACGCGGCCCAGTACGACGCGTCGCTGCTGTTCCCGATCCCGCGCGCCGGCGCGCGCGAGCAGCTCGGCATCGCGTCGGCGCTGCCGTTCTTCGGCACCGACATCTGGAACGCATACGAGCTGTCCTGGCTCAACGCGCGCGGCAAGCCGCAGATTGCGGTTGCGACCTTCTACGTACCGGCCGAATCGCCGAACATCGTCGAATCGAAGTCGTTCAAGCTGTATCTCGGCTCGTTCGCGCAGACGAAATTCGACTCGATCGACGCGGTGCGCGACACGCTGAAGCGCGACGTGTCGGCCGCGTGCGGGGCGAGCGTCGCCGTGCAGCTCGTGTCGCCGCACGATTTCGGCAAGCTCGAAATGGACGAACTCGACGGGCTGTCGCTCGACCGGCTCGACCTCGACACGGACGTGTACGAACCCGATCCGTCGCTGCTGTCGGCGGCCGTCGACGAAGCGCCGGTCGAGGAGACGCTCGTGTCCGACCTGCTGCGCTCGAACTGCCCGGTCACCGGCCAGCCCGACTGGGGCAGCGTGCAGATTCACTACGTCGGGCCGCAGATCGACCACGCGGGCCTGCTGCGCTACATCATCTCGTTCCGCAACCACACGGGCTTTCACGAGCAGTGCGTCGAGCGGATCTTCCTCGACATCCTGCACGCGTGCAAACCGGTGAAGCTCGCGGTGTATGCGCGCTATACGCGCCGCGGCGGGCTCGACATCAACCCGTTCCGCACGAACTACAACCAGCCGATGCCGGACAACGCGCGCAACGCGCGGCAGTGACGGCGGCGGGTGGCCGCCGCAGCTTGCCTTTTGCCGCCGGCGACGCGCGGCCGCCACCCCAAATACAACAGCCCGACCGGAATCAACCGGCCGGGCTGTTTTTCATTGCGCGAGAAAAGCGCGAACGAACGACGATCACCCGCTCACCGGCCGCTCCGGCAGGATCTCCACCAGTCGCAACAGGTATCCGTCGGGATCCTGCACCAGCATCTCGATCTGGCCATGCTCGATCTCGCCCTCCCGATACCAGGACGTGCGCGGCTCGACGAACAGCGGCACGCCCGCGGCGCGGATCCTGTCGAGAATGGGGTCGAGCGCATCGACCTCGATCTGAAAATTGATCCCGCGCCCGAACGGCGGCTCCAGCGGGCCGGTCAGCCAGCCCTCCGCGCTGTACTGCTCGAGCATCAGCTGAGCCCGCCCGATTTCCAGATAGGCGAAGCCGTCTTCCGGACGTTCGAAGCGAATCCGGAATCCCAGCACATCACGATAGAAGCGCACGCTTCCGGCGAGGTCCGAGCAGATCAGCTCCGGCACCAGCGCAGCCCATTCCATGTATTTCCCCTCCGTACGATCACGCGGCACATTACATAAACGGGCGGGTGGCGTTGCGGCGGCTGCCTCGGAAGCGCCGGGCAACGGTCGAACCGCGCACGACACACGACAAAACGGGCCCGGCGCACGTGAATGCGCCGGGCCCGTTCTGGAGCGGCTCGCCGTTGCGGCGTTACTTCGCCGGCGCCTTGTACGCGATGCAGTCGACCTCGACCTTGCAGTCGATGACCATGCTCGACTGCACGCACGCGCGTGCCGGCGGATGCTCGCCGAAGTACGACACGAACACCTTGTTGAACGACGCGAAATCGCGTGCGTCGTCGAGCCACACGCCGCAGCGCACGACGTGCTCGAGGCCGTAGCCGGCTTCCTTCAGGATCGCGATCACGTTCTCGATCGTCTGCTTCGACTGCGTGACGATCCCGCCTTCGACGACCTCGCCGTTCACCATCGGCGTCTGGCCCGACACGTACAGCCAGCCGTCGGCCTCGACCGCGCGTGCGAACGGCATCACCTGGCCGCCCGTCCCCTTCGCTTCGCCTACGCCATATCGCTTCATCGTTTCACTCCTTGTTTGTCGACCGCCTCGACGCTTCAGCGCCGGCGCCGGTCCCATGCAACGCACGGTTGCGGATGCGCGCACCGACGACGGCGCGCGCGGCAGATCGGAACGACAACCGCGTTCAGAACGCGGCGTCGGCACTCGCCGGCACACGCTCGCCGCGTGCGACGAAGCCGCCGGCGCGCTCGCCGGTCGGCTGGCCGTTTTCGTAGGTCAGCACCCCGTTCACCCACACGGCGTCGATTCCGTGCGCGGGCTGCTGCGGCTTCTCGAACGTCGCGGCGTCGATCACGCGCGCCGGGTCGAACAGCACGAGGTCGGCGTGGTAGCCCACATGCACCTCGCCGCGCCGCGCGATGCCGTAGCGGCGCGCGGACAGCGACGTCATCTTGCGGATCGCCTCCTCGAGCGGCAGCAGGTTGGTGTCGCGCACGTAGTGGCCGAGCACGCGCGGAAACGCGCCCCACAGCCGCGGGTGCGGCAGCGGATCGTTCGGCAGGCCGTCGGAGCCCACCATCGTCGCCGGGTGCGACAGGATCCGGCGCACGTCCTCCTCGGACATGTTGTGGTACACGGCGCCCGCCGGGCGGATGCGCTGCGCGGCTTCCTGCTCGGTCACGCCCCAGTCGGCCGCGATCGCCTTCAGCAGCTTACCCGCCACTTCCGGGTGCGGCTCCGACCAGGTGATCGTGATGTCGATGTCGCCCGTCACCTGCTTCAGGTCGAGCGTCGACGAGCTGCGGCTGTACGGATAGCAGTCGCAGCCGACCGGCTGGTAGCGGCGCGCGCCTTCGAGCGACGCCAGCACTTCGGTGCTGCGCCCCCAGTTCGACGGGCCCGCGCACTTCAGGTGCGAGATCACGACCGGCACGCGCGCATGGCGGCCGACCTGGTACGCCTCTTCCATCGCGTCGAGGATCGCGTCGAATTCAGTGCGCATGTGCGTCGTGTACAACGCGCCGGCGTTCGCGAGCGGCTCGGCGAGCGCCATCACCTCTTCGGTCGGCGCCGCGAACGCGGAGCCGTACGCGAGGCCCGAGGACAGGCCGAGCGCGCCGTTCGCGAGCGCCTCCTCGAGCTGCGCGCGCATCCCGGCGATCTCGCCGTCGGTCGCCGCGCGGTCGAGGCGGTCCATCTGGTTGTTGCGCAGCGCCGTGTGGCCGACGAGCGCCGCGACGTTCACGGCCGGACGCGCGTCGTTCACGGCCGCGACGTAGTCGGCGAAGGTCGGGTACTGGAACGCGCCGCGCTCGCCGAGCAGGTTCATCGGATCGGGCGGATCGCCCGCGAGCGTCACCGGCGACGCGCTGATCCCGCAGTTGCCGACGATCACGGTCGTCACGCCCTGCGAGATCTTCGGCACCATCTGCGGCGCGCGGATCACGTGCGTGTCGTCGTGCGTGTGCACGTCGACGAAGCCCGGTGCGAGCGCGCGGCCGTTCGCATCGACGACGGTCTCGGCGAGCCAGTTCGACAGGTTGCCGATCGCCGCGATCACGCCGTTGCGGATCGCGACGTCGCGCGTGACGGGCGGCGCGCCGGTACCGTCGTAAAGCTGCGCGCCGACGATCAGCGTATCGGCGGCTTCGGGATGCGAATGCATGGTCAGTCTCCTACCGGTTGACGGTCTCCGCCGCCGCGGTGCGCATCGAGCGCGTGCTTGATGCGACGCAGCGATTCCCGGCCCGCATCGCCGAGCCGCAACGCGACTCCGGTGACGAGCACGTCGATCGCCATCATCATCGCGTAGCGCGATGTCGACGGCTTGTAAATGAAATCGGTTTCGAACGCGACGACCGGGATCAGGTGGTCGGCCAGCTTCGCGAGCGGCGAGGCCGGCGCGGTGATCGCGATCAGCTTCGCGCCGTAGCGCTTCGCGAGCCGGCAGCTCTCGAGCAGCTCGGGCACGCGCCCGCTCACCGACAGCGCGACGACGACGGTGTCGCGCGACAGCGTCGCGGCCACCATCCGCTGCAGCAGGCTGTCCTGGTAGCTCGCGACCGGCCGGCCGAAGCGCACGAGCCGGAAACGCAACTCGTCGGCGAGCGCGGTCGAGCCGCCGCCCTGCCCGTACACATAGGTCATCTTCGCGCCGGCGAGCAGGTCGGCGGCTTCCTCGAACGACGTATTGCGCAGCAACTGGTGGTTGTGCGCGAGCGCCACGCGGATCTCGTCGTAGACCATCGACGCAGGGCTCGTATCGTCGGCCGGCGCGTCGTCGGACGGCACGAGAAAGCGCTGGCCGACGGCCGCCGCCTGCGCGACCAGCACCTTCAGTTCGCGCACGTCGCGGCAGCCGACGGCCTTCGCGAAACGCGTGACCGTCGCGACGCTGACCTCCGCGTCGCGCGCGAGCGCGCCGATGCTCGCATGTGCGGCGCGCGCCAGATCGGCGAGGATGAACGCGGCGACCTTGCGCTCGGCTTCGCGCAGCTCGGGTGCGCATTCGGCGATCCGCGCGACGATGTCGAGGACCGGCGGGGCGGCTGATGCCGGATAGGGCTCGGCCGCGTGCGGAGCGGACGGATTGGCGGGCGTATTCATCTGCGGAAAAGGGTGCGAAGCTCTATGTTACTAAATAACATCACCGCGCAGATGCTACTTTCTGTACCATCTGCGTGTCAACTTCAGTGCAATGCATAGTGATGATGGAGCGGGATGACATGAAAGTTACAAACTATCAGGAAGCGACGATCGATCCGTTCGGCAAGGGCCTCGGCAATCTGCCGAGCGCGAGCGTGCCGCTCGGCGACGCGGGCCGCCTCGAGTGGAACCTGCTCGCGGAAGACGTCAGCCTGCCGGCCGCCGTGCTTTACGAGGATCGCATCGAACACAACCTGAACTGGATGCAGGCATTCGTCCAGAAGTACGGCGTCAAGTTTGCGCCGCACGGCAAGACGACGATGGCGCCGCAACTGTTCCGCCGCCAGCTCGACGCCGGCGCGTGGGGCATCACGCTCGCGACCGCGCACCAGACGCAGGCCGCGTATCACGGCGGCGTGCGGCGCGTGCTGCTCGCGAACCAGCTGGTCGGCCGCCAGAACATGACGATCATCGCGGGGCTGCTGTCCGATCCCGACTTCGAATTCTTCTGCCTCGTCGATTCCGCGGAGAGCGTCGACCAGCTCGGCCGCTTCTTCGGCGCACTGAAGAAGCCGCTGAACGTGCTGCTCGAGCTCGGCGTGCCGGGCGGCCGCGCGGGCGTGCGCGATGCCGCGCAGCGCGAGGCCGTGCTCGCCGCGATCGCACGCTATCCGGACACGCTGAAGCTGGCCGGCATCGAACTCTACGAAGGCGTGCTGAAGGAGGAAGGCGAAATCCGCACGTTCCTGCAGGAAGCGGTCGCGCTCACGCGCGAACTGGCCGAGGCAGGCCGCTTCGCGCGTACGCCGGCGATCCTGTCCGGCGCCGGTTCGGCGTGGTACGACGTGGTCGCGGAAGAATTCGCGAAGGCGTCCGACGCGGGCTTCGCGGAAGTCGTGCTGCGTCCGGGCTGCTACCTGACGCACGATGTCGGCATCTACAAGAAGGCGCAGACCGACGTGTTCGCGCGCAACCCGATCGCACGCACGATGGGCGAAGGGCTGCTGCCCGCGCTGCAGTTGTGGGCCTACGTGCAGTCGGTACCCGAGGCCGACCGTGCGATCGTCGCGCTCGGCAAGCGCGACGCGGCGTTCGACGCGGGGCTGCCGGAGCCGGCGCGCCACTTCCGCCCGGGCCGCGACACCGCCCCGCGCGACGTCGTCGCCGCCGAAGGCTGGGCCGTCACCGGGATGATGGATCAGCACGCGTACCTGCAGATCCCGCCGGGCGCGGACGTGAAGGTCGGCGACATGGTCGCGTTCGACATCTCGCACCCGTGCCTGACGTTCGACAAGTGGCGCCAGGTGCTCGTGCTCGATCCGCAGTTCCGCGTGACGGAAGTCGTCGAAACCTTCTTCTGACGCAGGTCGCGCGCACCGCCCCGCCGCGCGCGCGGGGCGGCCGTCACGCGCGCTTCAAGCGGCCGGAGTACACTGCGCTTTCGTCCTCGGGGCCCCGGGCGGGCATGGCATTCGTCATCCGCGGCGGGCCCTCAACGCAGCTCCACTGGAGAAAGCCATGGCCGCGAAGAAGATCCTGTTCCTGACCGGCGATTTCGCCGAAGACTACGAAACGATGGTGCCGTTCCAGGCGCTGCAGGCCGTCGGCCACCACGTCGATGCAGTGTGCCCGGGCAAACGCGCGGGCGACAAGATCAAGACCGCGATCCACGATTTCGAAGGCGACCAGACCTACACCGAGAAGCCCGGCCACCAGTTCACGCTGAACGCGGCATTCGACGACGTCGACGCCTCGCGCTACGACGCGCTCGCGATCGCGGGCGGCCGTGCCCCCGAATACCTGCGACTCGATCCGAAGGTGATCTCGCTCGTGCGCGAGTTCGCCGAAGCCGGCAAGCCGATCGCCGCGATCTGCCACGCGGCGCAACTGCTCGCGGCCGCCGACGTGATCCGCGGCAAGCGCATCTCGGCCTACCCGGCCTGCGCGCCCGAGGTGAAGCTCGCGGGCGGCGAATACGCGGACATCCCGGTCGACGCGGCCGTGACCGACGCGCCGTTCGTCACCGCGCCCGCGTGGCCCGCGCATCCGGCCTGGCTCGCGCAGTTCCTCGCGCTGCTGGGCACGCGCATCGAGCTTTGAACCCGCAGGGAATCGAGATGAGATGAAGTGCCGGGGCGGCGCGGCGTATTCACGCCGACCGGCGCCGCCCTGCCCCGTGCTTCAACGCGCGGCCGGCGTCGAGCCGACGTCCGCGATCCGCGACTCCAGCATCGCCAGCGCGCCCGACAGCGCATTCAGCACGTCGTCCGGCAATTGCGCCATCGTCTGTTCGAGAAACGCCTTGCGGCGCGGCAGGCATGCGTCGAACGCGGCGCGGCCGGCGTCCGTCAGCGTCACGTTGGTCACGCGATTGTCGCGTGCGTCGGACTCGCGCTCGATCCAGCCGAGCGCGTCGAGCGATTTCAACTGGCGCGTGAGCGCGCCCGGATCGATGCGCAGCACTTCGACGAGCTTCTTCTGCGACGAATGCCCGCCCATCGTGTGCAACGCGACCATGATGCGCCAGCGCGGCATCGGTTGCCCGACGTGCGTCTCGAATGCGGTCATGAACGCGCGATACGTCCGTCCGAATTGCTGCAAGATCGCGACGCGGTCCTGTTCTTCCATGCGCTCAGTTCTACTCGTTCAATCGTTCAATCGGCCGCGACATGCGGTTCGATCTTGCGCCGCAGCGCGATCGGCGGCACGCGGCGGCACTGCCACACCGACACCACGGCGACGACGGCCGCCATCGCGACACCCACGTGAATCGCGCCGACGAGCGATTCGCGGGCCGCTTCCAGCAGCAGCGCGCCATTATGCCCGGCACGGGTCAGCTCCGCGACAAGGCCGCCCTGCGCGGCGCGATCGATCAGGATCTGCGGATCGGCGAGCTGCGCGTGCCACTGCATCGCGTGATCGGCCGACAGCGCATCGCGCACGCCGGCCGAGTACATCTGGTTGACGAGCGTGCCGGTCAGCGCGGTGCCGATCATCCCGCCGACCATCCGCAGCGACTGCAGCAGCGCCGTGGCGATGCCGAGGTGCTCGCGGCCGGCCGTCTGCTGCGCGAATACGGTGAGGTTCGGCAGCACGAAGCCGAGCCCGATGCCGCCCGCGACCATCAGCGCCATCAGCAGCCACTTCGGCGTCGTGTGGGTCGACACGACGACGCCCGCGCAGGTGATCGCGAACAGCACGAAGCCGACGTGCAGCATCGCATTCGGATTGCGGATGCGCGTGACGACACGGCCGTTCATGATGCTGCCGATCGTGATGAACACGACGAGCGGCGTGATCACGAGCCCCGCCTCCTTCGGCGACATCCCGAAGCCGCCCTGGAACAGCAGCGGCGCGTAGAACAGCAGCGAGAACATCGAGAAGCCGGCGAGGATGGCCAGCACGAAGAGCGCCGACAGCGCGCGGTTGCCGAACATGTCGAACGGCAAGATCGGCTGCGCGCAGCGCTTCTCCCAGTGCCACAGGCCGAAACCGGCCGCGACCGCGACGACGAGCAGCAGCGACGCCCAGCTCGCGACGCCGTACTTCGGCAGCCATTCGACGAACAGCTGCAGCGCGCCGAGCGACAGCGCGATCAGCAGCGCGCCCGGCCAGTCGAGCCGCATCTTGCGATCGTGCTCGACGTGGCGCAGGTGCGGCAAGTAACGCCACACGAACAGCAGCGACAGCAGGCCGATCGGCAGGTTCACGTAGAACACCGAGCGCCAGCCGAACGACTGGGTCAGCACGCCGCCGAGCGACGGGCCGACCGCGTTCGCGATGCCGAACGCGGAGCTCATCAGCACCTGCCAGCGCAACCGCACGACGGAATCGGGGAACAGGTCGGGAATGCACGCGAACGCGGTGCCGACCAGCATTCCGCCGCCGATCCCCTGCAGCCCGCGCGCGAGCACGAGCATCAGCATGTCGTTCGCCATCCCGCACAGCACGGACGCGCCGGTGAACACGACGATCGACACGATGACGAACGGCTTGCGCCCGTAATAGTCGCCGAGCCGGCCGAAGATCGGCACTGTGATCACGGAACTGAGCAGGTACGAGGTCGCGACCCACGCGTACAGGTCGAACCCCCGAAGCTCGGCGACGATGGTCGGCAACGCGGTGCCGACGACGGTCTGGTCGAGCGCGACGAGCATGGTGACGAACGAGATCCCGATCATCGCCAGCAGCGATTCGCGGAACGGCAGGACTTGCCCGCTCGAATGGTGGGCGGCGGTATGGACGGCCATTTTTTGTTGGCGCAACTTTTGACGAGTCAAACAATCTCAAAATTCTAGCATGCGGGAGTAATCTAGGCTGGCGACGGTCAAACCGGCCCAGACCGCCAAGGAGAAAGATGGAACCGATTTCAATTCCCCCCGCCACCATGCTGTCGCAGGACGATCGGGACGCGCTGTGGCGCGCGAAGCAGGTGCTGGAAAGCCCGTCGCTGACGATGAAGCTGACGGGCATGCTGGGCGCACCGGTCGAGAAAATGATCGCCCGGCTGCCGGATTTCGCGACCGGCAAGATCAACGACGCGACGCAGCTCGCGCTGCGCAAGTGCCTGAACATCGCGCTGCGCACGCTCGGCAAGCCGCCCGCGCCGGACGCCGAACCCGACAAGCCGAGCAACCTGCTGCACAAGCTCGCGGTCGCGACGACCGGCGCGGCGGGCGGCGCGTTCGGCTTTCTCGCGCTGCCGGTCGAGCTGCCGGTGACGACGACGCTGATCTTCCGCTCCGTGTGCGACATCGCGCGCAGCGAGGGTGAAGACCTGGGCTCGGTCGATACGCAGCTGCAATGCCTGGCCGTGCTCGGCATGGGCGGCAACCCGGACAAGCAGGAAGAGGACGCCGATCTCGGTTATTTCGTGCTGCGCGGCGCGCTCGCGCAGGCGATCTCGAAGGCATCGTCCGACATCACGACGAAGGGCATCGCCGCGCACAGCTCGGCGGCCGTGTTCAAGCTCGTGCAGACGGTGGCGTCGCGTTTCTCGGTGCAAGTGACCGAGCAGATGGCCGCGAAGTCGATTCCGGCGATCGGCGCCGTGCTTGGCGCGACCGTCAATACGCTGTTCATCGACCACTTCCAGCAGATGGCGCACGGCCACTTCACCGTCCGCCGGCTCGAGCGCAAGTACGGCTCGGCGGCCGTCAGGGCCGCCTATCAGGCAATCGACGTCTCGCCGGCGCGCTGAACCGCGCGCTCGACCGCGACGCGGCGCAGGAACGCGGCCGCGCGGTCGAGCGCGTCGCGTGCTTCCGGCATCATCGGCGCGTACAGCTGCCACACGTGCGGCATGTCCGGCCACACCTCGATCTCCACCGCCACCCCGGCGGCCTTCGCCTTCTCGGCGACGCGGCGCGAATCGTCGAGCAGCACCTCGGTGCTGCCGACCTGGATATACAGCGGCGGCAGGCCCGCGAAATCCGCATAGAGCGGCGACGCGTACGGATTCGTCCCCGGCTCGTCGCCGAGGTACAGCTTCGCGGCCTTCGGCAGCGCCGCGCCCGCGAACATCGGATCGGCGCCGTCGTTCGTGCGCAGCGTGGCGCCGGTGGCGGCCAGGTCGGTCCATGGCGAGAACAGGATCGCGCCGGCCGGCAGCGGCTCGCCGCGATCGCGCAGCGCGACGAGCGTCGCGAGCGCGAGGCCGCCGCCCGCCGAATCGCCGCCGAGCACGATCGACTCGGGCGGCGTGCCGAGCGCCAGCAGCTGCCGGTACGCGGCCAGCGCGTCGTCGAGCGCGGCCGGGAAACGGTTTTCGGGCGCAAGCCGGTAGTCGAGCGAGAACGAGCGCACGCCCGCGCGCTTCGTCAGGCCGAACACCAGCGGCCGATGGGTCTTCGTCGAACAGAAGTAATAGCCGCCGCCATGGAAGTACAGCAGCGTGCGGCCCGGCCCGCGCCCCGCGCCCGCGTCGGTGCGCTCGAGCCATTCGCCGCGCAGCGGCGCGTCGCCCGCGCCGTAGCACTGGCGCAACCGGTAGCCCGACGGCACGCGGCGCGGCACCATCATCCGCAGGTCGGTAAAGCGCCGTGCGCGGGCGGGATCGAGCACCTCGCGCGTGGTCTCGGGACGGAACTGCCAGCGCAGCAGCCAGCAGGCGAACTTGCTTTGCCAACTCATCGGACGCACTCCGTATTCGCAGTGTGACGACGGTACGTGCGATCGTTCCCGCACCGCTCGACGGGTGCCGCCATATCAAACGCCGGCGCTCAGTTCGCCGGCATCACCTGGCCGCGGATCTCGCCGGCCGGGTGCTCCTTCGTATGGACGTTGAAATACCACTTGCCGCCCATCAGGTCGGTGACCTGCGCGTCGGTGAGTGCCTTCGAACCCTTGATCGGGCTCGCCAGCTCGTCCTTTGGAATCGGCACCTGCACGCCCGCGTTCTGGCCGACCGGCGCGGGCCCGTGGAAATGCGCGGCGGTGGCCGGGCCGGTGAGGTGTTCGTAACGGACCGTCCACTGCAGCATGTGCGTTGCCGTGTCGTAGGTGGCCTCGACGTCGCCCGAGCCCTTGGTCGCCGTCGGCGGCACCTCGCTCGACGGCTGGAGATTGGCGGACAGGCGCACCGTTTCGGCGGCGGCGGTGCCGGCGGCCAGCACACCCGCGAGTAACGCGACCTGGAGCAAACGCAGCTTGAGCATGGACTCTCCTTGTACGACGTTGTACGCCGACCGAACGGCGGCGCCACACATGATGGTAGTCGATCGCCGCCGATCCGGGAGCCCGTCGAACGGCCATGCCGCAAAACGCCGCAGCGCGCTCGGCAGGCCAGTCTGCCTCAGGCTGGAATGGACCTTTGCAGCCTGACGGCTGAATCCGCGTGCGGCCTTTCGCTACACTTCATCTCACAGTTGCTTGTTTCCTTCGTCCGAAGGAGTCTGCGAGTATTCACGCGGCCACCCGGCCGCGTTTTTTTTGCCCGCCGCCAGATTCGGGTCCTGCCGCATCGAGCACGACGAAGCAATCACGCCGCCCCGCGTCACGCCCGATAGCCGGGATCGATGCGATCGACGATACGCTGCAGCGCGTCGAACGCATCCTGCCCCGCGCCATGCTTCGGATCGAAATTCAGCGAATCGCGCACGCACCCTTCGAGCACGGGCGGCGCGATCGGCAGTGCGTCGCCGATTGCATGCGTGGCGACCTGCACCTCGCACGCGCGATTGAGCAGCCACATCAGCGAGAACGTCTGCGCGAGCGTCGCGCCGATCGTCACGGGCCCATGGTTGCGCAACAGCAGCACGGGCCGCCCGCCCGCGCTCTCGACGATGCGCCGTCCCTCTTCGAGATGCACGGTGATGCCCTCGAAGTCGTGATACGCGATCTTCCCGTACAGCTGCGCCGAATAGAAATTCGAGAACGACAGCCCGTCGCGCGAACAGCACACGGCCATCGTCGGCGTCGTGTGCACGTGCATCACGCAGTGCGCATCCGGCAGCGCCGCATGGATCGCGCTGTGGAACGTGAAGCCGGCCGGATTGATCGGCCAGTCGGAATGACCGATCACGTTGCCGTCGATGTCGATCTTCACGAGATTCGACGCGCACACCTCGCGGTAATGGAGCCCGAACGGGTTGATCAGGAAATGCCCGTCCTCGCCCGGCACGCGCAGCGAGATATGGTTGTAGATCAGCTCGGTCCAGCCGAGATGGTCGAAGATGCGGTACGCCGCCGCGAGCTGCACGCGCGCCTGCCATTCGGCTTCGGAGAAACGGGCGGGACGCGTGAACGGCTGGTTCGGGACACGTTGCATGGGGGAACTCCGGTTGCGGATGTGCGCGGCCGCGCGTGGCGCGGGCCGCCCGGCGGCGCCGTCCTGCGCGCCACACTCGTTGCGCGCACAACCATATCACCTTTGCCCGCGCACCGGAAACGCGGGTTTAGCCGGAGCGCTTCCGGCCCCTAAAGCTGGTCGTCGACCGGCAGCAGCATGAAGACGCCGGTCATCAGGTTGCGCAGCAGCCCCGCGTGCGGATCGACGTGATAGACGGCCGGCTTGCCGTCGTCCGTGCCCGTCCATTCGAGTGCGGGCGTGCCGCCGCCCGCCGGCGTCACGAGGCTCACGCGGTAGCTTTCGTCCGGCTGCGTCGCGCGCGCGAAGATCTGCGCGACCTGCTCGGCGAGCGCCGGGCTATGGATCACCAGCGCCAGTTCTGTGTTCAGGTGCGCGGAACGCGGATCGAGGTTCATCGAGCCGATCACGAGGATCTTCCGGTCGATCACGTACGCCTTCGCGTGCAGGCTCGCGCGCGAACGCGACCCGAACAGGCGCGGACGCTGGCGACCCGGCTGCGCCTTGAACTCGTACAGCTCGACGCCGTGCTGCAGCAGCGGCACGCGGTACGGCCCGTAGCCGGCCTGCACGGCGACCGCGTCGGTCGCCGCGAGCGAATTGGTCAGGATCGCGACACGCACGCCGCGCGCGGTCGTGTCGCCGAGGATCTTCACGCCCGCGTCGTGCGGCACGAAATACGGCGAAAACGCGAGGAATTCCCGCTGCGCGCCGCGCGTGAGTTCGACGAGGCGCTGCATCGGCGGGCTCACGTACGCGTCGGTCGGCTGCGCGACCTTGTCGGGCGCGTCGGCCGTGAACTCGGCCGGCGCCCACACGAGCCCGAGCTCGTCGCGCGCGATCTGCCGCGAGAGCGGCGTCGCGTTCAGCGGCTTCGCGTTGTACGGATCGGCATTCTTGCGCCAGTGGTCGCGCAGCTCGTCGCGCATCGCGTCGAGATCCTTCGTATCGAACGACTGATGATTCAGCACGCGCAGCGGATAGCTGCTCGCGCTCGACCAGTAGGTGTCGAAGCTCGCCGAGATGTCGTTCGTCACGGGGCCCGCGGCGAGCACGTCGAGATCGCGGAACTGCAGCGTCGGGCTCGCGCTGAAGTATTCGTCGCCGAGGTTGCGGCCGCCGACGATCGCGATCTGGTTGTCCGCGATCATCGCCTTGTTGTGCATCCGGCGCGTGAAGCTGTCGATGCGCGTGAAGAAGTTGGCCGTGCGCTCGACCATCCCCTGCGATGCGCCGAACGGGTTGAACACGCGGATCTCGACGTTCGGGTGCGTGTTCAGCGCGGCCATCACGCGATCGATGTCGCGGAAATTCAGGTCGTCGACCAGCATCCGCACGCGCACGCCGCGATCGGCCGCGTAGAGCGCCGCGGCGAGCAGCAGCTTGCCGGTCGTGTCCTCGGTCGCGATGTAGTACTGCATGTCGAGCGTCTTCGTCGCGGCGCGCGCGAGCGCGATGCGCATCTGCAACGCCTGCGCGCCGTCGGCCAGCAGCCGGAAACCCGACTGGCCCGGATGCGCGACCTCGGGCGCGGCCAGCGCATCGCGCAACGGCGTCGCGGTATCGGGCGGCAACGCATGGGAGACCGGGCGATCGAGCGTGGTGGCGGGCGGATGCGTCGCGCACGCGGCGACGAGCGACAGGAGTACGCCGGCGGCCAGCGCGCGGGCCGGGCGGCATGCGGCGCGCCACGACAGCGCGGCCGGTGCGCGCCGGATCAGAGACGTGAACACGGAGACTTCCTCGACTGGCGGAACACAGGGCCCGCATGCGCCGCGGCGCGCGGCTGGCGCGCGGTTCCGGCCGATTCTAGTAGGCGCCCGATGGACCGGTCAATCGCGCGGGCGGCACCGACGGCCTCGAACCGCAGGCGCGTGCGCGCGTGCCGGGCATCGAGACCCGCCGCACCGGAAGTGCCCGCCGGGCGGGCCTCGCACCGAAGTAGTCCGACCAATCTCAGGCCTCGTCGCCGCTGCGCTCGAAATGGCTGCGCACGTAGTCGATATGGGTCTGCATCGCGGTGCGCGCCTCTTCGGGCCGCTGCGCGCAGATCGCGTCGCACACGACGCGGTGCTGCAGCAGCAGGAGTTCGGACGCGTGCTCGTCGTGCGTCGTCATGCCCGCCACGTTGATCGAGATGTGCTCGCGCAGCATCCCGATCACGCTCGTATGCAGGTGCAGGAACATCGTGTTGTGCGACGCGAGCGCGATTGCCTCGTGCAGCTTCGCGTCGGTCGCGGCTTCGACGGCCGCCGCGCCGTTCGCGTGCGCGGTTTCGAGCTCGCGCAGCAGCGCACGGATCCGGCGCCGGTCGTGCGCGTCGGCGCGCAGCGCGGCGAAATACGCGGTCGCGCCTTCGAGCACGCGGCGGAATTCGAGGATGTCGTCGCGCAGCGCGGGGTGATCGGCGACCAGTTGCCCCCACGGCGACGCGATGCCGGCGCGCAACTGGTCCGTCACGTAGACGCCCGCGCCGCGCCGGCTCTGCAGCAGCCCGCGCGCGACGAGCCGCTGGGTCGCCTCGCGCACCGTATTGCGCGCAACCCCGTACTGCTGCGCGAGCACGCGCTCGGCCGGCAGGCGTGCACCGGCCGGCCACGTGCCGTCGAGCAGTGCCGTCTCGATCTTGCGCATCACCCCTTCGGTCCGGCCCCGTGCCGTCATCGCTGCCATCGTCGCGTCTCCCCGCTCAATGCGTGCCGCGCCGATTGGCCCAACCAATTTGAGCCGCAGCGCCGTCGCGGGAATTATGCAGCGAAATCGTCGTCCCGCATCCGCATGCCGGGCCGTCGCCACTGGAGCGAGACATGAACGAAAGGCAATACCCCGCCGCCGCCGCCGCGCACGTCTATCTGTTCGCGACCTGCCTGGTCGACCTGTTCGTCCCCGAAGCCGGGCTCGACGCGGTCCGCCTGCTGGAACGCGAAGGCCTGACCGTCCACTATCCGCGCGGCCAGAGCTGCTGCGGGCAGCCGGCCTACAGCAGCGGCAATCCCGACGAAGCGCGCCACGTCGCGGCCGCACAGCTCGACCTGTTCGCGCAAGCGTGGCCCGTGATCGTGCCCTCCGGCTCGTGCGCGGGGATGATCCGCCACCATTGGCCGGCGCTGTTCGCGGACGATCCCGTGTACGGCCCGCAAGCCCGCGCGATCGCGGAGCGGACCTATGAACTCGCCGAATTCCTCGTCCACGTGCTCGACGTGCGGCTCGACGCGGCAACGGCCGGCGCCGGGCCCGACGAACGCGTCGTGCTGCACACGTCGTGCGCGGCGCGGCGCGAGATGGGCACGCGCGGGCACGGCGTCGCGCTCGTCGACGCACTGCCGGGCGTGACGCGCGTCGAACACGAACGCGAATCCGAATGCTGCGGCTTCGGCGGCACGTTCTCGCTGAAGCATCCCGACATCTCCGGCGCGATGGTGCGCGACAAGGTCGCGTCGGCCTGCGCGACGGGCTGCGACCGGCTCGTGTCCGCCGACTGCGGCTGCCTGCTGAACATCGGCCACGCGGCGGCCAAGGCCGGCGCGCCGCTGCCGGTCGAACACCTCGCCAGCTTCCTGTGGCGGCGCACCGCTAACGCCCCGTCGCTGCGCGGAGACCAGCGATGAGCGCGCGCGACGCGATCCTCGCGCGGCTGCGCGCCGCCGCGCCGGGCGTCGCCGCAACGTCCGGCCGCACGCTCGACGCACGCATCGACACGCATTACGACACGCGCCGCTCGCAGGCCGGGACCGCGCACGATCCGCACACGCTCGCCCGCACCATGCAGGCCGCACTCGCCGCGTCGCACGCGGACGTCTGGTGCGCGACCGGCGACGCATGGCCCGCGCAGCTCGCCGCGCGGCTCGCCGAAGCCGGCGTGCGCCGGCTGCTGCTCGATCCGGCCCGCGCCGAATCCGCGGCGCTCGTCCGCGCGCTGCCCGACACGGTCGCGCCCGTGCCGTTCGACCGGCCGATCGACGCGTGGAAGGCCGACCTGTTCGACACGATCGACGCGGGCTTCACCGTCGCGCGTTCGGGCATCGCGGCCACCGGCACCGTCGTGCTCGCCCCCGATGCCGGCACGCCGCGCACGGTGTCGCTGGTGCCGCCGCTGCATGTCGCGCTCGTCCATGCGAGCACGCTGCATCCCGACCTGCACGCGGCCGTCCACGCGGAGCGCTGGCACGCCGGCATGCCGACCAACCTCGTGCTGGTGTCGGGCCCGTCGAAGACGTCCGACATCCAGCAGACGCTCGCCTATGGCGCACACGGCCCGCGCCGCCTGTGGGTCGTGATCGTCACCGATTCCGCCGCCCGGCCGGCTGCAACCGCCCGCGAGGACCTCCCGCAATGAGCGACCACACGCTGCAATTCGTCGCCCCCGGCGACTTCAAGGCCCGCGCGCGCGCCGCGCTCGACGATCCCGCATTGCGCCGGAGCTTTCGCGGCGCGATGGACTTCCTGCAGGGCAAGCGCGCGACGCAGTTCCCCGACGACGCCGAGCTGCAGCAACTGCGCGACCTCGGCGAAGCGGTGCGGCAACACGCGCTCGCGCAGTTGCCCGCGCTGCTCGAACGGCTGGAGACGAAGCTCACCGAAGCCGGCGTGCACGTGCACTGGGCCGAGACGGCCGCCGACGCGAACGCGATCGTGCTCGGCATCGCACAGGCGAAGAAAGCGCGCCGCGTGATCAAGGGCAAGTCGATGGCGAGCGAGGAAATCGAGCTGAACCATTACCTCGCGGAGCACGGCGTCGACTGCATCGAATCCGACATGGGCGAGTTCATCGTGCAGCTCGCGGGCGAGAAGCCGTCGCATATCGTGATGCCGGCGATCCACAAGACGCGCGGCGACATCGCCGAACTGTTCGAGGCGCACATCCCCGGCACGCGTTACACGGAAGACGTCGACGAACTGATCCAGACCGGCCGGCGCGCCCTGCGGCGCGCGTTCGCCGATGCGGACATCGGCCTGTCCGGCGTGAACTTCGCGGCGGCCGACACGGGCACGCTGTGGCTCGTCGAGAACGAAGGCAACGGCCGCCTGTCGACGACGGTGCCCGACACGCACGTCGCGATCATGGGAATCGAGAAGGTCGTCGAGAAACTCGAGCACATCGTGCCCTTGTCGAGCCTGCTCACGCGCTCGGCCACCGGCCAGGCGATCACGACCTACTTCAACCTGATCTCGGGCCCGCGCCGCGACGGCGAACGCGACGGCCCGCGCGAGCTGCATCTCGTGCTGCTCGACAACGGCCGCACGCAGGCCTATGCGGACGAACAGCTGCGCGCGACGCTGCAGTGCATCCGCTGCGGCGCGTGCATGAACCACTGCCCCGTCTACACGCGCATCGGCGGCCACGCGTACGGCACGACCTATCCGGGCCCGATCGGCAAGATCATCTCGCCGCACCTGCTCGGCCTCGACGCGACGGCCGACCTGCCGACCGCGTCGACGCTGTGCGGCGCATGCGGCGAGGTGTGCCCGGTGCGGATCCCGATCCCGCAACTGCTCGTGCGGCTGCGTACCGAGGCGAACCGCAAGCCCGACGAACCCGTCGCGCATCCGCTGCGCGGCCAGGGCGCGAACTACACCCGCGCGGAAGACCTCGTGTGGCGCTTCTGGTCGGGCGCGTTCGCGCATCCGCGCGCATACCGCGCGTTCCGCTGGACCGCGACGCGCCTGCGTGCGCTGACACCCGCGAAACAGATGGGCTGGACGCAGCACCGCACGCCGCTCGAACCGGCACCGCGCAGCCTGTCCGACCTGCTGCGCGCACGCGGCCAGCCCGAGTAGCCCCCGCTTTACCCACCCATACCCATAGATAGACAGACACAGATGGAGGAGACACCCATGCAGGTTTGGCACCAGATCTATACGCCGCTCGGCAGCCTCGGGCTGTCGGCGTTCGTCGCCGCAATCCCGATCATTTTCTTTTTCGTCGCGCTGGCCGCGCTGCGGCTCAAGGGCCACGTCGCCGCAGCGATCACCCTGCTGCTGTCGCTCGGCGTCGCGATCCTCGCATACGGGATGCCCGTGCCGCAGGCGCTCGCGGCAGCCGGCTTCGGCTTCGCATACGGCCTGTGGCCGATCGCGTGGATCATCGTCGCGGCCGTGTTCCTGTACAAGATCGTCGTGAAGACCGGCCAGTTCGACATCATCCGCGCGTCCGTGCTGTCGATCACCGACGACCAGCGCCTGCAGATGTTGCTGATCGGCTTCTCGTTCGGCGCGTTCCTCGAAGGCGCGGCCGGCTTCGGCGCGCCCGTCGCGATCACGGCCGCGCTGCTCGTCGGGCTCGGCTTCAAGCCGCTGCACGCGGCTGGACTGTGTCTGATTGCAAACACCGCGCCGGTCGCGTTCGGTGCGATGGGGATCCCGATCATCGTCGCCGGACAGGTGACGGGCATCGACCCGTTCCATATCGGCGCGATGGCCGGCCGCCAGTTGCCGCTGCTGTCGCTCGCGGTGCCGTTCTGGCTCGTGTTCATGATGGACGGGCTGCGCGGCGTGCGGCAGACCTGGCCGGCCGCGCTCGTCGCGGGCGGCAGCTTCGCGGTGACGCAATACTTCACGTCGAACCACATCGGGCCCGAGCTGCCGGACATCACGTCGTCGCTCGTCAGCCTCGTCGCACTCGCCGCGTTCCTGAAGGTCTGGCAGCCGCGCACCGCGAAGCAGACGGCCGGCAGCGTCGTCACGTCGGGCGGCGGCGCCGCGCTCGCGGGCTTCGGCGGCGCGGGCTCGCGCAACGGCTTCAGCGCGGGCACCAGCCGGCAGGCATCGCCGTACACGCTCGCGCAGACCGTGCGCGCATGGTCGCCGTTCCTGATCCTGACGGCCGTCGTCACCGTGTGGAGCATCGCGCCGTTCAAGGCGCTGTTCGCCGCCCACGGCGCGCTCGCGTCGACCGTGCTGAAATTCCACGTGGCGGGGCTCGACCAGCTCGTCGTGAAGACCGCACCGATCGCCGCGACGCCTAAGGCGCTCGACGCCGTGCTGAAGATCGATCTCGTGTCGGCAGTGGGCAGCGCGATCCTCGTGACCGCGCTGATCTCGATGGTGCTGCTGCGGATGAAGCCGCGCGACGCGCTCGTCACGTTCGGCGAGACGCTGAAGGAACTGACCCGCCCGATCCTGTCGATCGGCCTCGTGCTCGCATTCGCGTTCGTCGCGAACTATTCGGGGATGTCGTCGACGCTCGCGCTGATGCTGGCCGCGACCGGCGCCGCGTTCCCGTTCTTCTCGCCGTTCCTCGGCTGGCTCGGGGTGTTCCTGACGGGCTCGGACACGTCGTCGAATGCGCTGTTCTGCTCGCTGCAGCAGGCCACGGCCCATCAGCTCGGCGTACCCGAGACGCTCGCGGTGGCCGCGAACACGACGGGCGGCGTGACCGCGAAGATGATCTCGCCGCAGTCGATCGCGGTGGCGTGCGCGGCAACGGGCCTCGTCGGCAAGGAGTCGGAGCTGTTCCGCTTCACCGTGCGCCACAGCCTGCTGTTCGCGGTGATCGTCGGGTTGATCACGCTCGTGCAGGCGTATGTGTTGCCGGGGATGGTGCCGTAAGCAAGCGGCCGGCCGTTTTCCGGTCCCCCGAAAAACAAAAACCCCACGCCGCGAAGCGTGGGGTTTTTGTTCATCCAGGGCGCCGGACGGAGCCGGCGCATCGGGCGGCGATCAGCTGCCCTTCGCGATGCGATCCTGGATGTGCTGCGCCCGGCTCGACGACGACGGGTGCGAGCTCATCATCGAGCTCTTGCCGCCATCGAGCTGCGCGAGCTTCTGGAATGCGGTGACGAGGCCCTTCTGGTTCATGTTCTTCTGCTTCATCAGGTCGAACGAGTAATCGTCGGCCGCGCTTTCCTGCGTCTGCGAGAACTGCGCGTTGATGAACTTCTCGGTGATGTCGCCGAGCTGCGAGCTCGTCAGCGCCGCCACGCCCGGCGATGCCGCGCCGGCCGCGGTGCGCGCCGCGCTGACCGCGTAGGCCGTCTGCATCGCCTTCTTCGAGTGACCCAGCGCGACGTGGCCCATTTCATGGCCGATCACGCCGCGCAGCTCGTCGTCGTTCATCATGTCCATCAGGCCGCTGTACACGCGCACGCAGCCGTTGCCCATCGCCCACGCGTTGACGTCCTTGGTCATGTAGACCTTGTAGTTGATCTTCTGGCCGTTCAGCGTCATGTCGCCGAAGCCCTTCATCACTTTCGTCAGACGCTTCGAGTACGCGCTGTTCGCCGGCGCGACCTTCGATTCCGCATCGCTCGACTTGCACGAATCGTTCGACAGCGCGGCGATGTCGGCATCCGACAACGTCGCTGCCTTGTACAGGCTCGTCCCCGCCGACGTCAGGCTGTTCGCGTCAAGGCTCTGTACCCCGCCGCACGCGCTCAACAGAAACGCCACGCCACACGCTGCCACCGCTTTCTTGAGTTGCATCCCGGATCCCTCGATAGTTTTATTTGGGAGCGGCGATTTTGCATAATCCGGCAGAAAATTACCAGATGTTTACATCGGATGACACGTTCATTACTCAGCGAACTGGAATGAAGCGGTGCGCCGGCGCGGGATTGACGACAAAAAACGGGGCAATCGCCGCGACCGGGCGACGATCGGCATCGAAATCGGGTGTGCTCAGGCCGTCTGATCGTGGCGTCGCGCCAGCCGCCGCGCGACCAGCATCGGCAGCCGCACCACGAAGCCGGTGAAAAGGCGCAGGTGCATCCACGCGAGCAGCGCGTTGTCGCGGCCGTAGTGGAAGTGCGAGACGCCGCCCTCGTGACGGCCGAAATAGCGCACCGGCGCGTCGATGCGGATCGGACGCACGCCGGCCCAGCACAGCCGCACGGCCGCCTCGGGATCGAAGTCGAAGCCGCGCATCCACGGCTGGCGGCGCATGATCGCGGCCAGCGGCGCGACCGGATACACGCGAAACCCGTACAACGAATCGCCGATTCCCGCCCACAGCGTCTCGAGGTCGGCCCACGCGTTCGACAGCCGGCGGCCCTGCACGCGCAACTGCGGCGCGCTCGCGTCGAACTTCGGCACGCCCAGCACCATCGCGTCGGGGGCGGCCTGCGACGCGGCCATGAAAGCGGGAATCAGGTCGGCCGGATGCTGGCCGTCGGAATCCATCGTCAACACATGCGTGAAGCCGCTCGCGGCTGCCGCGTCGAGCCCGGCGAGCACCGCCGCGCCCTTGCCGCGGTTCTCGGGCAGCACGATCACGCGCAACCCCGGGTCGCGTTCGGCCATGGCCTGCAGCCGTTCGGCGCTGCCGTCGGTGCTGCCGTCGACGACGACCCACACCGGATTCCACTGCGCTCGCGCATTGCGCACGGTCGTGTCGACCTTGGTGCCCGGGTTGTAGCTCGGAATCAGGACGAGATGGGTCGACGAGGCGTGCAGCTTGGACATGGAAACGGCCGATTGCGAAGACGGGGGTCCTGACAAAAGTGTATGACTTGCTGGCGAACGCCGGCAGGCTTCGTCGACGCCGCCCGAATGCGGAGCCGGTTGCCGGATCGTGAGGCTCTCGCGCTTCATGACAGCCACGCCTCCTCATGACCCGCGCTGGCCTCGATCTCGACCAGCAGGTCGTCGCGACACACGTCTGCATGGACGACGAGCGGCCGCACGCCGGGGCCAGCCGCGTCGCGCAGCACCTGCCCGATCGCGGCCAGCGCCGCGGCATCGCCGGCGTCGCGCACGTAGACGCGATAGCTCAGGTCGGCGAGCGTGAACGGGCCGTGCCCCTGGCGCGCGGCCTGCTCGAGCACGGCCGCGAGGTTCGCGACCGTCTCGCGCGTTTGCGCGACGACGTCGCCGAGATGCACGGTGCGATGCCCGACGATGCTCGCGGTGCCCGACACGAACAGCACCGGCGCGCCATCGTCCGCCGGCCATGCGGCTGCGCGCGCAAACGTCGGTGCCCGCGGGCCGTACTGAGCCGGATAGTGATACGCGCTGACCTGGCGCGGGTTCTCGACCGGATCGGCCGGCGTGCGGCTCGCGAGGAAATGGATCGCGAGCGGCGCGGCCGGCGATGCATCGCCCGCGACCGGCACGACCGAACCGAGCGCGCACGCGGCCGGCACGCCGCCCGTCAGCGCGCGGCGGCACGCGTCGAACGCATGCTGGCGGCCGATATTGAACTGACGATAGCGCTCGATCCCGAACTGCACCGCATTGATCGCCGGCACCGTATTCCAGATGCGCAGCGGATGCGGCATGCCGAGCGAATCGAGCACGTCGAACAGCGCACGGTACGCATCGTGCGTCGCGCGTTCGAGCGGCGTGCCGCCGTCGCGATGCGCGTCGGGCGTGTCGTGCTCGTGCACGACGATGCTGCCGAACACGAGACCCGCCGTTTCGCTGTAGCGATAGTGCAGCGCGCCGTGTCGTTCGCTGCGCAGGTCGCGCGCATGGCATTGCCAGATTTCGCAGACGGCGTCGTCCGGCGCGATGCCGGCGCCGAGCAGCGCCATCGGCACCGGCGCGACCGGCAGGTCGGGCACGACTTCGGCCAGCATCCGCGCCGCCGCGTCCGCGTGCGAGCCGGTTCGGGATGCGCGCTGCAGCTCGCCCGCGCCGATGCACACCGCGCCCAGTGCGCCGGGCAACACGCGGTCGAATCCGTCGCCACGGCCGCGTGCATCGTGCAGCAACGCGGCGAGCCGGGCATGGCTCATCCGGACGAGCCGCAGCGCGCGGCCCTCGTCGTGCGCGAGCGGCACGCCCGGTCGCGATGCGGCCGGCCCGGCCGCCGCCTGCCCGCGCGCGAGCGGCGCAGCAGAGGACGACAGGGAACACGGGCGCCGTTCGGCGTCGACTGGATGCACGGACACTTCGATTTCCTCACTATGCGGCGCTGGCCGCGCAACCTCGCGGCATGCGCTGCGTTGCGTCATGCCGCGTTGCATTACGTCACGCCGACGCCGCGCGCCTCGTCATGCGAGCCCGCCGTTGACGGACAGCACCTGCCCCGTCACATAGGCCGCGGCGTCGGACACCAGGTACGCGACCATCGCCGCGACTTCGTCGGGCCGGCCCGCGCGCTGCGCGGGCACGAGCTGCTTGATGCGTTCGGCGGGAAACGCCTGTTCGGCCATCGGCGATTCGATGATGCCGGGCGCGACCGCGTTCACGGTGATGCCGCGCGACGCGAGCTCCAGCGACAGCGACTTCGTCGCGCCGATCAGCCCCGCCTTCGCGGCCGCGTAGTTGACCTGCCCGCGATTGCCGGTCACGCCGGCCACCGACGCGATGTTGACGATCCGTCCGCGCCGCGTGCGGATCATCGGCAGCAACAGCGGCTGCGTGACGTTGAAGAAGCCGTTGAGCGTCACGTCGATCACGCTGTGCCACTGCCGGCGCGACATGCCGGCCATCGGCGCATCGTCGTGAATGCCCGCGTTGTTGACGAGGATCTGCACCGGCGCATCGTCGGCCAGCGGCGCCAGCGCGGCGAGCGTCGCATCGGCGTCGGTCACGTCGAACGCGATCGCGCGCGCCGTGCCGCCGGCCGCGACGATCTGCTGCGCGACCGCTTCCGCCTGCGCGAGATGGCGGTTCGCATGCACCCACACTTCATGGCCGGCCTGCGCGAGCGCCGTGCAGATCGCCTGCCCGAGTGCGCCGCTGCCGCCCGTCACGAGCGCCCGCATCGAATTGCTCCGTTCATCGCGTTTCACCTCGATCGACGCGGCCGCGTATCGTCTGCCGATCGCGGCCGCGTGCCGTCCTCATCTGCGCGCCGCGCCCGTGCGCGACGCCGTCACTTCGTGCGGTGCGCGGCGACGTACGCAGCCAGTGCACCGAGCGTCGCGAAGATCTTCTGGTTGTCCGGATTGTCCGAACGCAGCTCGAAGCCGAATTTCTTCGAGATCAGCAGCGCGATTTCCAGGATGTCGATGGAGTCGAGCCCGAAACCCTCGCCGTACAGCGGGGTGTCGGCCGTCACTGTTTCGAGCGGGACGTCTTCGAGATTCAGTTCGCCGATGATCAGCGTGGCGAGCTCTTGTTCCAGTGCGTTCATCATGCGTGCGGGCAGGCGGCCCGTGGCAGCGGAAGGCGCCCGGAAACGGCAATCGCCATGCACGCCCGGCGCGTGCGAATCTCCGTCCCTCCGGCGTCTGCCGGCTTCCCCGCCTGCGTTTTTTGGGGATCGTTTGTAAAAGTTACGCGGATTCTAGACGAACGGGTATCGGGCCGTATACCGCCAATGGTTACAGACTGGCGGGCCGGCGCCACGCCCCGTTGCGGGACCCGAATGCACCAGATGCTTGAGCCGCTTTGGATGGAAATGGACCGACCCCGCGAAACCGTTCGTCCGGCGCCATACAATCGGTTACAAAACCCGTTCGCGCCCGCTCCGAACACGCGGTGCCGCGGCCCTAAAATGAGCGTGCCCGACCACCGGCCCGGACCCGTCCCGGCCGCCTTTCATCTGATGTTTGACGGCCCGACCCTCGCGTCCGGCCACGATCCGCCCGATGTCGCCAGTCATGCCGCGCCCGTCCTTCCGCTCCGTTCCGGTTCGCCCGCCCTTCCGCCGCCGCCCGGCTGCCGGTGACGGGTACCCGCGCCGTGCGCGCGGAGGCCGCCGATGAGCCGGCTGCTGCCTGTCGCACGCGGCATCGCCGCGGTCGGCGCCGTCGCGGCATACCAGGCCGGCG
>NZ_LDVA01000295.1:0-5090 GCF_050768715.1 Burkholderia sp. ZZQ-2
CGGCTGGCTGGAAACGGCCGCGACGGCGAACGGCAAGGCCGACGCGCCGGCTGCCCGGCGGGCGCAACTCGCGCTCGGCAAGGCGTTGCTGCTCGGCAGCAGCGACATGCCGAAGGACTATGCACGCGCCCGCACGCTGCTCGGCGAAGCGGCCGCGCAGGGCGACCCGGCCGCCGCGTATTACCTCGGGCTGATCTATCGCAGCGGCTACGGGATCGCCGCCGATCCCGTGCAGGCCGCGCACTGGTTCGAGGTCGCGTCGCGCGCGGACATCCCGGCCGCGGACTTCATGCTCGCGAACGCGTACCGCGACGGCAGCGGCGTGCCGCGCGACGACGCACGCGCGCTCGCGCTGTATCGCCGGGCCGCCGAGCACGAGTTGCCGGAAGCCGTGCAGACGCTCGCGATGGCCTATCGCAACGGCGAGCTCGGGCTCAAGCCCGACGCGGACGAATTCCACGCGCAGTGGATCGAGACCGCGCATGCGCTGAAGCATCCGGTCGTCGCGCCGTAACGCGAACCCGCATCGCACCGGCTGCCTGACGGGCAAGCCCCGACGCTCCGCGCATCGATCATCCGGCAACGGAATCGATCGCGGCGCGCGGGTGCGCGCCTGTTGCATTGCCGCCACCCGGCCGCTCCCCGTCGATCGGCCGGCGTGCGGCGATGCATTAACATGCAGCCTCACAATAAAACCTGAGAGAACTGCATTCATGTCCCTTCGCCTGTCCGGGCGTCGCGCCGCTGCCGTCGGCGCCGCCGCCATTGCCCTCTCCGCCGTGCCGCTCGCTGCATTCGCCGCGCCGCCCGCCCAACCCGACATCTTCAACGCCGCGATCTGCAATCCGCCGTTCACGTCGGACCTGATGGACTCGATCTACAACACCGTCAAGGCCACCGATCCGAAGCCGGACGAATCGATGCTGGGCGCCGCGGTCTTCCGCCTGCCGGAGCCGATCCACCGGGACGGCTTCACGACGCAGCACGTCGTGTTCACCAGCACCGGGATCGGCGTGCTCGTGGACGGCGAAGTCGCCGGCCAGCTCGCGCAACGCTACAAGCTCGCGCCTGAAAAGGGGCATCTGCTGGGCGCGTCGTCGGCAGGCTATTCGCGCCGCCTGACGGTGCGCGGCCCGGGCGGCGCGCTGATCCTCGTGTCGGCCCGCCAGGGCCCGGCGCTGAAGGGCAAGACGCTGCTCGCGTGCGAAATGACGTCCGAAGAAGACATCAAGGCGCTGGAGCAGATGGAAAAGCATTGAGTCGTGCGGCGGCACGCCGGCGCCGCGCGTATGCGGGCGGCCGTGCGCCGCCTTGGTGGTGGATGCTGGTCGGTCACTGCCGGTTGGTCACTGCCGGTTCGTCGCTACCGGTCGGTCGCTGCCGATTGGCCACTGCCGATCGGTCGCTGCCGGTCGATCACTGCCAGTCGATCGCTGCCAATCGATCACTGCCGGTCGATCACTGCCAATCGATCGCTGCCGGTCGATCACTGCCGGTCGATCGCTGCCAATCGATCACTGCCGGTCGATCACTGCCGGTCGATCACTGCCGGTGGCGCGCGCCGCTCGACGCGCGCCACCGCCCCCTGTCGCTACAATAGGCGCCATGAACGCCCCCACCTCCTCCGACACGCCCGATTCCGGCGACGCGCACATCGCGCGCAACCGGCTCGAGGCGCACCTGGACGCCGCGCCGCGTGCGTGGCCGCTCGACATCGTCGCCGCCACCGGCTCGACCAACGCCGACGTCGCCACCCGGCTCAAGGCGCTGCCGCGCCACGCGAACGCGCTGCCCGCGCCGCTCGTGCGTGTGGCGTTCGAGCAGACGGCCGGCCGCGGCCGGCAGGGCCGCCCGTGGTTCGCACAGCCCGGCAACGCGCTGCTGTGTTCGGTCGGCTGCATCGTGCCGCGCCCCGTCGACGCGCTCGGCGGCCTCAGCATCGCGATCGGCGTCGCGCTTGCGGAAGGGCTGGCCACGCTGCCGCTCGACGCCCGCTCGCGCGTCGCGCTCAAATGGCCGAACGACCTGCTGCTGACCGCCACCGACGACGGCACGCCGCGCATCGTCGGCAAGCTCGCCGGGATCCTGATCGAAACCGCCTGGGCCAGCGCCGACGCGACCGCCGTCGTGATCGGCTTCGGCATCAACGTCCGCGGCGCGGAAGCCGTCGCCGCGCAGGTCGACGCGCTGCGCGCGCGCGAAGCGACGCTCGCGAGCGGGCTGCCGCCCGCTGCGCTGTCGATCGCGTGCGCGTCGGCCAACCTCACCGATACGCTCGCCGCGTCGCTGAACGCGCTCACGCCCGCGCTCGCGCAGTTCGGCGCCGAAGGGCTCGCGCCGTTCGTGCCGCGCTGGCATGCGTTGCACGCGTATGCGGGGCGCGAAGTCGTCCTGCTCGAACAGGGCGTCGAACGCGCGCGCGGCATCGCGACGGGCATCGACGCGACCGGCCAGCTGCTCCTCGACACGCCGGACGGCATCCAGGCGATCGCGGCCGGCGACGTGTCGCTGCGCGAAGCGCAATGAACGAGCCGCACCTGCTGATCGACGCCGGCAACAGCCGGATCAAGTGGGCGCTCGCCGATGCGCAGCGCACGCTCGTCGAGACGGGCGCATTCGGCCACACGCGCGACGGCGGCGCCGATCCCGACTGGTCGAACCTGCCGCATCTGCGCGGCGCGTGGATCTCGAACGTCGCGGGCGCCGACGTGACCGCCCGGCTCGACGCGCTGCTCGACGCGCGCTGGCCGGGCCTGCCGCGCACGACGATACGCTCGCGTCACACGCAATGCGGCGTGACGAACGGCTATACGACACCCGAACAGCTCGGCAGCGACCGCTGGGCCGGCCTGATCGGCGCGCACGCGGCGTTTCCGGGCGAGCACCTGCTGATCGCGACGTTCGGCACCGCGACGACACTCGAGGCGCTGCGCGCGGACGGCCGCTTCACCGGCGGGCTGATCGCGCCGGGCTGGGCGCTGATGATGCGGGCGCTCGGCACGCACACCGCGCAGCTGCCGACGCTGACCACCGATATCGCGAGCGGCCTGCTCGCGGGTGCGCAGGCCGATCCGTTCCAGGTCGATACGCCGCGCTCGCTGTCGGCCGGCTGCCTGTACGCGCAGGCCGGGCTGATCGAGCGCGCGTGGCGCGACCTTGCCGACGCGTGGCACGCACCCGTGCGGCTCGTGCTGGCCGGCGGCGCGGCGGACGACGTCGCGCGCGCGCTGACGGTGCCGCATACGCGGCACGATGCACTGATCCTGTCCGGGCTCGCGCTGATTGCGGCCGAATCCGCGCAGGATTGACGAAACCGGCGCCGGCATCGCGCCGGCGTGCGGCGACGCGGGTCCGCACGGACCTGCGGCACGCTGACGAAGCGGTACGCGCGGGGCGGCGGCAACGGCCCGTGCACTCGACCGGCGGAAGCCATGAAAAAGCCGGCCATGCGGCCGGCTCGACTGAATGACGTGAACGACGTCGATGACGACAAGGAGGTTCGACGATGCTGCGCTGGCTGATCGCTGTTCTCTTTCTCGCCAACATGCTCGCGTTCGTGGTGGCGCGCGGCGTGTTCGGGCCGCTGCCGTCGGCCGGCCCGCGCGAACCCGGCGTGCTGTCGCGGCAGGTCCGGCCCGATGCGCTGCGCGTGACGCCGCTCGCGCAGGCGACCGACCAACCCGTCGTCGGTGGCCCGATCGCGCCGCCGGC
Organism: Burkholderia sp. ZZQ-2; assembly: GCF_050768715.1. Lineage (NCBI taxonomy): Bacteria > Pseudomonadati > Pseudomonadota > Betaproteobacteria > Burkholderiales > Burkholderiaceae > Burkholderia > Burkholderia sp. ZZQ-2. Next base: position 3,712 of record NZ_LDVA01000295.1, read on the forward strand.
CGTCACGACGGCCCCGCTCGCGGCATCCGCGCCCTGACGGCGCCGGGCCGTACTCAGGACTGCTGCGCGCGCACCTTCTTCAGCAGCGCGGTGGTCGAGCGGTCGTGCTCGAACGGAATCGCCAGCGCACGGCCGCCCCAGCCGCGCACGAGCGCCGATTCCGGCAGCGCGTCCATGTCGTAGTCGCCACCCTTCACGAGGATGTCCGGACGGACGGCCTCGATCAGCGACACCGGCGTCTTTTCCCCGAACGTCACGACCCAGTCGACGCTTTCCAGTGCCGCGAGCAGTGCCGCGCGGTCTTCCTCGCGATTGATCGGCCGGTCGTCGCCCTTGCCGAGCATGCGCACCGACGCATCGCTGTTCACGCCGACGATCAGGCACGCGCCGAGCGCTTTCGCGTCGGCGAGATACGTGACGTGGCCGCGGTGCAGGATGTCGAATACGCCGTTGGTGAACACGACGGGCGACGGCAGCGACGCGCGCAGCGCGACGAGGGCATCACGGGTGATCAGCTTGCGTTCGAAGGTGGCGGACATGGTGGAGATCGGACGAAATGAGCAACGGCGCGCGCGACGGCGGCGCCAGATAAAAAGCCCGCCGGGCTGGCCAGGCGGGCTTCATGCAACGGATACGGCACGGCGGCGCTACCGGCCGGCGCGATTCACGCCGGCGGCGGCGCCTGCCGGCCTCAGGCCGGCTGCGCGGCCGACGACGGGCCGCTTTCGGCCTGCAGGCGGCCGGTAACTTCCTTGCGGTAGCGGTTCAGCTCCTGCGCGGTCGCGAACGTGCGCTCGAACAGGATCGACAGGTTGTGCAGGATCCGCTCGACGACCTTCTTTTCCCACTCGCCGTCGAACCGGATCTGCTCGTCGAGCCAGCGCTCGAGCCATTCCGGATCGGGCAGGCGCGACTGCACGGTATCGCGCGGGAACAGCGCCTGGTTCACGTGCAGGTTGGTCGGGTGCAGCGGCTTCTCGGTGCGGCGCGCCGACGCCATCAGCACGCCGATCTTCGCGAACGCCGCGCGCGCGACGTCGCCGCAGTTGTTCAGCGCCTTCTTCATGTAGCGCAGGTAGGCGCCGCCATGGCGCGCTTCATCGCGCGAAATCGTTTCGTAGATCTGCTTGATGACCGGCTCGGTATGCCAGTCGGCCGCGCAGCGGTACCAGTGGTTCAGGCGGATCTCGCCGCAGAAGTGCAGCATCAGCGTCTCGAGCGGCGGCGCCGGGTCGAATTCGAAGCGCACCGCGTGCAGTTCTTCTTCGGTCGGCACCATCTCCGGCCGGAAGCGGCGCAGGTATTCCATCAGCACGAGCGAATGCTTCTGCTCCTCGAAGAACCACACGCTCATGAACGCGGAAAAGTCGCTGTCGTGC
>NZ_LDVA01000296.1:0-58015 GCF_050768715.1 Burkholderia sp. ZZQ-2
CGAACCGGAGCACTCCATGAGCGTCATCCTCACCTGGGTCATCAACGCGCTCGCGCTGCTGATCATCACGTACCTCGTGCCGTCGATCCACATCAAGAGCTTCGGCACGGCGCTGATCATCGCGGTCGTGCTCGGCCTGATCAACACGGTGATCCGCCCGGTGCTGATCCTGCTGACGCTGCCCGTCACGATCGTCACGCTCGGGGTGTTCATCCTCGTCGTGAACGCGTTGTGCTTCTGGTTCGCGTCGTCGCTGCTGAAGGGCTTCGAGGTGTCGGGGTTCTGGTCCGCGTTCTTCGGTTCGATCCTGTACAGCATCGTGTCGTGGCTGCTGTCCGCACTGATCTTCGGTCAGCGCGACATCGGCTGAGGCCTGAGCCTGTTCCCACCGAATCATGAAACCGATCGAACTCTCGTTTGAATTCTTCCCGCCGAAGACGGCGGAAGGCGTCGAGAAGCTGCGCGCCACGCGTGCGCAACTGATGCCGCTGAAGCCGAAATTCGTCTCCGTGACGTTCGGCGCCGGCGGCTCGACGCAGCAGGGCACGCTCGATACCGTGCTCGACATGCAGAAGGACGGCCTCGAGGCCGCGCCGCACCTGTCGTGCATCGGCTCGTCGCGCGACAGCCTGCGCGCGATCCTCGACCAGTACCGCTCGTACGGCATCCGGCACATCGTCGCGCTGCGCGGCGACCTGCCGTCCGGGATGGGCGCGGTCGGCGAACTGCGTTATGCGTCCGAGCTCGTCAGCTTCATCCGCGCCGAGCATGGCGACTGGTTCCACATCGAGGTCGCCGGCTACCCGGAGTACCACCCGCAATCGCGCTCGCCGAAGGCCGATCTCGAGAATTTCGCGCGCAAGGTGAAAGCCGGCGCGAATTCCGCGATCACGCAGTACTTCTTCAACGCCGACGCGTATTTCCGCTTCGTCGACGATGCGCGCAAGCTGGGCGTGGACGTGCCGATCGTGCCGGGCATCATGCCGATCACGAACTTCTCGCAGCTGATGCGCTTCTCCGAGATGTGCGGTGCCGAAGTGCCGCGCTGGGTGGCGCGCCGGCTCGAGAGCTTCGGCGACGATCGCGAGTCGATCCGCGCGTTCGGCGCGGACGTCGTCACGGGCCTGTGCCAGCGTCTGGTCGACGCGGGCGTGCCCGGGCTGCATTTCTACACGCTGAACACGGCGGCCGCGACGCGGACGATCTGTGAACGGCTCGACGTGTAGGCGCGGTCACGCGACTGCATGCGTGAAAGTGTGCGAAGGCCCCGCCGGTTCTGCCGGCGGGGCTTTTTTTCGAGGGTTGCGGAGCGGGGCCGCGCGCGTCAGCGCTGCGCCTGCATCAGCGGCGGGCGGCGGTCGAACCACGGCCGCGCCTGTTCGAGCTGCCGTGCCAGCCTGAGCAGCAGCGCGTCGTCGGTGTGGCGCGCGGCGAACTGCACGCCGATCGGCAGCCCGCGCGCGTTCCAGTAGAGCGGCACCGACATCGCCGGCTGGCCGGTCAGGTTGAACAGCTCGGTGCAGCCGGCCCACGTGAACGCCTTTTCCGACGACCTCGCGAGCATTTCCTTCAGCAGCGGCTTCACCGGCAGCGCGGCGAGCACCTTCATCTGCGCCGATTCGAACGGCGTCGGCTGCAATTCGCCGATCTTCACCGGCGGCCCGGCGAGCGATGCGCACAGGATCGCGTCGTAGCGCGACACGATGCCGGCGACCTGCACGGTGAGCTGGCGCTGCCATTCGAGCACGTCCGGCAGGCGGGTGCGCGCGAGGCGCCGGCCGACCACGGCCATCGCCCACGTCGCGGCTTCGAATTCGCCGCGCTTCGGCGTGCGGCCGGTCAGCGCGCGTGCGCCGAGCACCATCTCCTCGGCGATCGTCGCCCACAGCGTGAGGAAGGTTTCGGCCGTGCGTGCGTAGTTGACGTTCAGCGTCGCCGGCTCGACGTGGTGGCCGAGCGATTCGAGCAGCGCGGCCGCGTCGTCGAGCGCCGCGCGGGTGTCGTCGGCGAGCGCCGGCGCGAGCATCGGGTCGAGCACGAGGCCGATCCGCAGCGGGCCGGGCGGCGTGTCGAGCTCGCCGAGGAACGTGCCGGGCGCGCCGGCCGGCAAGGTCTGGCCGGTCGTCACGTCGAGCAGCAGCGCGCTGTCGCGCACGCTGCGCGTGACCGCATGCTGGACGACCAGCTCGCCGTTCGACGGCCGGTCGACGAGGACCGGGTTGCGGGTCGGCTTCAGGCCGAACAGCCCGCAGCACGACGCCGGAATGCGGATCGAGCCGCCGCCGTCGGACGCATGCGCGAGCGGCACGATGCCGGCCGCGACGGCCGCGGCCGCGCCGCCGCTCGAGCCGCCGGGCGTGTGGTCGAGATTCCACGGATTGCGGCACGCGCCGAACAGCTCGGGTTCCGTGTACGGCATCTGGCCGATTTCCGACGTGTTGGTCTTGCCGAACACGTTGAGCCCGGCCGCACGGCTTCGCGCGATCACGGGCGAATCGTCGTCAGGCACGAAATACCGGTAGTGCCGGCTGCCCATCGACAGCGGCAGCCCGGCCACCGCCGCGCCGAGATCCTTGACCAGATACGGCACGCCGGCGAACGGCGCGTCGGCGCCGCCGTCCGGCGCGGCGACCGCACGCTGGCGTGCGGCTTCGTAGTCCTGCAGCACGATCGCGTTGATGGCGCTGTTGACCGCTTCGGCCTGGCCGATCGCGGCGTCGAGCAGTTCGCGCGGGCTCGCCTTGCGTTCGCGTACCAGTGCGGCGAGGCCGATCGCGTCGTGCGCGAGATAGTCCGAGTGCATCGCAGTCACCCCCGTTGTGACGCGTGGCGATGTCGGCAGCATAACGCGGGCCCGCTGCAAGGGGCCCGCTGCCGCCCGTTTTTAGAGGTGCTCGGCGAGGAAGGTCAGCGTGCGGCCGTGCGCGAGCGCCGATGCGCGCTGGTTGTACGACGCGCGATCCGTGCAGTTGAAGCCGTGCTCGGCGCCCGGATAGACGTGGAACGACGCATGGCCGTGGCCGGCGAACGCGGCCTTCACCTGGTCGACGGCCGTGAGCGGGATGCCGTGGTCGTTTTCGGCGTAGTGGAACAGGATCGGCTGCGTGACCTTGCCGGCGAGGTCGAGTGCGTTCTGGATGCCGCCGCCGTAGTAGGCCACGGCCGCGTCGATCTTGCCGGTCGCGGCCGCGCGGTACGCGAGCTGGCCGCCGAAGCAGTAGCCGATCGCGGCGATCTTGCCGGCCACTTCGGGGCGCGCGCGCAACGCATCGGCGGCCGCGCCGATGTCCGCGACCGCGAGGCCCACGTCGGTCTTTTTCATCAGCTCGATGCCCTTGTCGCGATCCGCGCCTTCATAGGTCAGCTCGACGCGCGGCTGCGTGCGCCAGAACACGTCCGGCGCGAGCGCGACGAAGCCGTCGGACGCGTACTGGTCGGCGACCGCGCGGATGTGCGAGTTCACGCCGAAGATCTCCTGGATGATGATGACGGCAGGGCCAGTGCCGCGCTTGGGCAGCGCGAGATAGCCGCCGAAGCTGTCGTTACCGGTCGGGATGTCGATCCATTGGGCAGTCACGTTCTGAACTCCTGGCGAACGGGGTGCGCGTGGCGCGCCCCGGGGGTGAGAGAGGCGGCCTAGTGTGCCACCGATCGTGTGACGGTGCAGGACGCGCGCCCCGGGGCGAGGGAGGCGGCCTCATGTGCCGCCGATCGTGTATCGGCGCAGGACACGCGCCTGCTTCTCGCGCAGCGATCGTTTCGATCTCGATTATTCATTTTTCGGCGCGGCGCCGCTTCGATAGAGTCGATGTGCCAGCCTTTACAAAGCGCTTTCGCGCATCGTCATCGAAGGATTCGCCATGTCTGCCCGCCTGTTTTCCACGCCCTTTTCCGAACGCTTCGGCCTGCGCGCGCCGCTCGTGCAGGCGCCGATGGTCGGCGCGACCACGGCCGCGATGGTCGCCGCCGCATCGAATGCCGGCGCGCTCGGCAGTCTCGGCGCCGCCGCGTTCGCGCCCGAGCGCATCGCGGCCGAAGTCGAAGCCATCCGCGCGGCGACCGCCCGCCCGTTCGCGATCAACCTGTTCGTGCTGCCGGACGCGACGCCCGACGCGGTGACCGTCGCGCGCGCGCTGGCCGCGATCGACCCGCTGAACGCGGCGCTCGGATTGCCGCCGGGCACCGCGCCCGCGCCCGCGCGCTACGCGCCGGATTTCCGTGCGCAACTCGATGCGCTGGTGGCGCTGCGCGTGCCCGTTGCAAGCTTCACGTTCGGCGTGCTCGACGCGGCCGACGTCGCACGCCTGAAGGCCGCCGGCACCTATGTGATCGGCACGGCGACGCACGTGGCCGAGGGGCTCGCATGGCAGGCGGCCGGCGCCGACGCGTTGTCCGCGCAGGGCGCCGAGGCGGGCGGCCATCGCGGCACGTTCATCGGTTCCGCCGACGACGCGCTGATCGGCACGTTCGCGCTCGTGCCGCAACTGGTCGACGCGACGGGCCTGCCCGTGCTCGCCGCGGGCGGCATCATGGACGGTCGCGGGATCGCGGCCGCGCTTGCGCTCGGCGCGCAGGGCGCGCAGCTCGGAACCGCGTTCCTCACCTGCACGGAAAGCGCGATCGCGGCGGACTGGAAGGCGCGCCTGCTCGCGAGCACCGATACGTCGACGCAGGTCACGTGCGCGATCACCGGCCGCCACGCGCGCGGGCTGCGCAATACGCTGATGGCGCGGCTCGGCGAACGCGTGGCCGACGTCGCGCCGTATCCGGTGCAGAACGCGCTGACGCAGCCGCTGCGCCAGGCCGCCGCGCGCGCGAACGACGGCGACTATCTGTCGCTGTGGGCCGGGCAGGGCGCGCCGCTCGCGCGGCGGCGCGGCGATGCGCTGACGACGTCGCAGCTCGTCGCCGCGCTCGATGCCGAATGGCGTGCGGCGGCTGCCTGAATCGTTCATGCCGGACGACGAAACGCGCGCTGTCACGCGCGTTTCATTCAATGATCCCGGGCACAAAATACCGAATCGAAATGCCCCGGGAATACTTTGAAGCGACCTTTCGGCGAGACCTCGGGAATTAGCGGAAACCCTTATCCGGCGGGGCTTGCAGCGATATTCGAGTAGTCGTTCCAAAGTGCGCATATCGGTAGTGTTACCACTACCCCAAAAAAGTCCCACAAATTAATTTGATCACCTACACTTGCGCGCAAGTACGGACGGGCGGCCGCTAAAAGCGGCGGTTTTCACGTGCTTGAGGCCAAGTGCATGAACGATGCATCCGGCGAATCGTCCAGTGATTGCAAACACAGGGATGGCAGCGGGGCACCGGGCGATGGCGTTTTTTGGGACCGAACTGGAGACTTACATGAATATCAAGATGCAAAAGCTGTTGCCGATCACCGCCGCAGCGATGCTGTGCGCTGCAGCTGCAAGCAACGCGTCAGCCGATCAAGTCGTCAAGATCGGCCACGTCGCGCCGTTGACGGGCGGCATTGCACACCTGGGCAAGGACAACGAAAACGGCGCGCGTCTCGCCGTCGAGGAAATCAACGCGAAGGGTCTTACGGTCGGCGGCCAGAAGATCACGCTGCAACTCGACCCGCAGGATGACGCGGCCGACCCGCGGCAGGCCACGCAGGTTGCGCAGAAGCTCGTCGACGACAAGGTCGTCGCGGTGGTCGGCCACCTGAACTCGGGCACGTCGATCCCGGCCTCGAAGATCTACAGCGATGCGGGCATCGTGCAGATCTCGCCGTCGGCCACGAACCCGGCCTACACGCAGCAGGGCTTCAAGACCACGTACCGCGTGGTGGCCACCGATGCGCAGCAGGGCCCGGCACTCGCGAACTACGCGCACTCGAAGGGCATCAAGAGCGTGGCGGTAGTCGACGATTCGACCGCCTACGGCCAGGGTCTCGCGAACGAGTTCGAGAAGAAGGCGAAGGCGCTCGGCCTGAAGGTGATGTCGCATGACGCGACGAACGACAAGGCGGTCGACTTCCGCGCGATTCTGACCAAGATCAAGGGCGAGAATCCGGACGCGATCATGTACGGCGGCATGGACGCCACCGGCGGCCCGTTCGCGAAACAGGCGAAGCAGCTCGGCCTGCGCGCGAAGATCTTCGCGGGCGACGGCGTGTGCACGGAAAAGCTGGCCGACCTGGCCGGCGACGCGACCGACAACGTGGTGTGCTCGGAAGCCGGTGCCTCGCTCGAGAAGATGGCGGGCGGCGCGGCGTTCAAGGCGAAGTACGAGAAGCGTTTCGGCCAGCCGATCCAGATCTACGCACCGTTCACGTATGACGCCGTGTACATCATCGTCGACGCGATGAAGCGCGCGAACTCGACCGACCCGGCGAAGATCCTCGCGGCGATGCCGGCGACGAACTACTCGGGCGTGATCGGCACGACGACCTTCGACTCGAAGGGCGACCTGCAACACGGCGTGATCTCGCTGTACAACTACAAGGGCGGCAAGAAGTCGCTGCTCGACGAAGTGAAGATGTAACGCAACAGGCGGTCAACAGAAGGGGTGAAAACGCGCATGCGGCAACGCATGCGCGTTTTCTTTTTGTTTCTCTTTGGCCGTTCGGCCCGGCGAGCGCCGCACCGTCAGATCTTTAGATGTGCGAGCACCTTCGGCGCGACCAGCGCGACGAGCGCCGCGCATAGCGCGACGAGCGCCGCGCATAGCGCGACGACCGACAGGCCGATCGTCAGGTTCGCGGCCTGCGCGACCGCACCGATCACGACCGGGCCGAACAACAGCCCGAAATACGCGAGCCCCGCCACGTGCGCGAGCCCTTCGGCCGCGTGGATGCCCTTCACGCGCGCGGCGGCCGCGAACAGCACGGGCATCATGTTCGCGAGGCCGAGGCCCATCAGTGTGAAGCCGGTCAGCACCGCGGCCGGGTTCGGCAGCAGCAGCGCGCCGATCATCCCCGCGCATGCGAGCGACGCGCTCGCGAATACGAGCTGCGGCGCGCCGAAGCGCGCGCGCACGGCGTCGCCCGCGAAGCGCGCGATGGCCATCCCGCCCGAGAATGCCGCATACGCGGCGCTCGCGAGCGCGGGGCTCGCCGCGACGACGTCGCGCATGTAGACCGTCGCCCAGTCGTACATCGCGCCTTCGGCGACCAGTGCGATCAGTGCGATGCCGCCGAGCATCCACAACGCGGGCGAGCGCCAGCGGTTGCCGCCGCCATGCGCGTGTTCGTGGTGCGGCACGTGCGGCAACACGGCCGGGCTGGCGGCCACGAGCACCGCGGCGCTCACGGCTGCCGCGAGCGCGAGATGCGCGACCGGCGCCATGCCGGCCGACAGCAGCGCGCCGCCGGCGGCCGCGCCTGCCATGCCGCCGATGCTGAACATCCCGTGCAGCGACGACATGATCGGCTTGCCGAGCGCGATCTCGACGGCGCTGGCCTCGGCGTTCATCGCGACGTCGAGCGTGGCCATCGAGAAACCGAACAGCGCGAGCACCGCGAGCAGCATCCAGTAGTCGGGCACGACGAGGATCAGCGCCGCGCACGCGGACATCACGAGCCCGCCGGCGAGGCACGCGGTGCGCGAGCCGACGCGGGTGATCCAGCGCGCGATGGTCAGCATCGCGGCGATCGAGCCGCCGGCGACCGCGAACAGCGCGATCGACAGCAGGCCGGGGCTCAGCGCGAACTTGTCGCGCACGGTCGGCACGTGCACGCCCCAGGACGCGTACATCATGCCGGCGACGAAGAACAGCGCCATCGACGCCGTGCGCGCGCGCTGGCGGGCCGGCAGCGGCAGCACGCGATGCGCGTCGGGCGGCGCGGCGAACGGGGACGATGATTCGGGGGAGGAGGATTCGGACACGGAAAGGCTCGTCAAAGGAAATGCGCGGACGCACGCGGCGCCCGTCGGACCCGTCCGATTCTATCGAACCGCTTACGATCCTGCCGGGCGATGGCCGCTTGGCCGATGATCGGGCGGTCGTGGTGCCCGGTATTCGCCGCATTGGCCGTTCGGCCGATGCGCGGCGTACCGCGCCCGCGGGTAACATCGAAGCGCATGGCGTGCCCGGCGCGCCGCCCTTCGACCGCAGGAGTCCTCTTGAACATCGATCCCGCTCTCGCCCTGCATCTGCTGCACCGCTGCGCGCTCGGCACGCTCGCCACCCATGCGCGCGATCCGCAGGGCTTCCCGTATCCGACGGTCGTTCCGTTTGCACCCGATGCAAGCCATCGTCCGGTGATCCTCGTGAGCGGCCTCGCGGAGCACACGCGCAACCTGGCCGCCGATCCGCGCGCGGGCTTCCTCGTCGTCGACGCGTCCGGCGGCGACGTGCTGAACGCCGAGCGCGCGACGCTGCTCGGCCGGTTCGTGCCGCTCGGCGACGATCCGCACGTCACCGCGCGCTACCTGCGCTACGAGCCGGACGCCGCGCGCTATCTGGCGCTCGGCGATTTCACGTTCTGGGCGCTCGACGTCGAGCGGCTGCGCTATATCGGCGGTTTCGGGCGCATGGGCTGGGTCGACGGCACGCATCTCGATGCGCTGCCGCCGCTCGCCTTCGACGAGGAACAGGCGTTATGGGACGCGTACGACGGCGGCGCGGCGCGCCGCGACGGGCTCGAATTGCTCGGCGTCGATCGTCACGGCGCCGACTGGCGACACGAAGGCCGCCGTGTGCGCACGCCGTTCGATACGCCATTGGCCGACGTGGGCGCGTTGCGCGAGCGGCTGATTGCGTGCGCGCGGGATGTGACGTGACGCCGCGGTGCCGGCTTGTCCGCGGTTTGTCCGTTTAGCGTGCGGCGCCGTCCGATTTTCGTAAAACTGTCGTCCGATGAAAGCTTCTATTTTTCCGAATGCAGGGTAATTGCGTATGTTGATAGACCTAATAGCCAATGGCTAATGTCCTAATCTCTGTGTAGGAACGTAAAAATTTGAGAAAAGGCCGCGGCCGGTCAAAATGACACGAGTGAATTTCAATTGATCTCGGTATTTTCATGAATCTCGCTTCTATCAAATCTTTTTTGTGCTAATCTCTGCCTTCGAAAATCCGAGGCACATATATTTCATGAATGGTGAGCTGGCTGCAGACCGGCGCCATTAGTCAGATAGAAAGGGAAACTATGTCTTCTTACAAGGACCTGCTGGCCCAGCGGGAGAAGCTGGAGAAGCAAATCGAAGAAGCGAAGTCGCGTGAATACGCTGAAGTGCTGAATGACGTGAAGCAGAAAATTGCCGACTACGGCTTTTCGCTCGCCGAACTCGGTCTCAGCCGCGCGAAGGCAGGCAAGGTTGGCCGTCCGCGCGCTGGCGTCGCCGCGAAATACCGCGATCCGGAAACGGGCGCGACGTGGTCGGGCCGCGGCAAGCCGCCGCGCTGGATCGCGGGCAAGAACCGCGAACAGTTTGCGATTTAAACGTCTGTTTAAGTCACCTGCGCTTCAAAAGAGCCGCGTGTCCGTTCAGGAGCGCGGCTTTTTTGTTTTCAGCGGCCGCCACGCGCATGGCGTTGTCATGGAAATGTAATAATCGAGGGTGCGAATGGGAATACGACCTGTTCGCATAAGCGATTGATTTGAATAAGAAATTTACGGATATTGGCGGGATTCGCGGGGCACCCTTGATAGAATTGGGTACCGCACACCGATATCTCATATTTCATGTCCACGTTTTCCGGCGACGCGCAGAGCGCAGATAAGCACGCGGTTGCACGCAAGAGCACGTTCGTCAGTATTGTGCTGAATGTCGTGCTTGCGACATTTCAGATCGTCGTCGGCACGATTGCGCATTCGCAAGCATTGATTGCCGACGGGGTGCATTCGATTTCCGATTTGATCTCGGATTTTGTCGTGCTGGTTGCGAATCGGCATAGCGGCGCATCGCCGGACGCCGACCACAATTACGGGCACAGCCGCTACGAGACCGTCGCGTCGCTGTTTCTCGGCGCAATCCTGATTGCAGTCGGCGTCGGCATGCTGTGGCGGGCCGGCGACCGTCTAGTTAATCTCGAAAACATTCCGGCGGTACATTTTTCCGCGCTGGTCGTCGCGCTGACGGTGCTCGTGTCGAAAGAGGCGCTGTTTCGCTACATGCTGCGCGAAGCGCGGCGCGTGCGCTCGGCGATGCTCGTCGCGAACGCGTGGCATGCGCGTTCGGATGCCGCTTCGTCGCTCGTCGTCGCGATCGGCATCGTCGGCAGCCTGGCCGGCGTGCGGCTGCTCGATCCGATCGCGGCGGCGATCGTCGGCTTCATGGTCGCGCGCATGGGCTGGACGTTCGGCTATGACGCGTTGCAGGACCTCTCCGACCGCGCGCTCGACACCACCGATACGGCCGAGATCCGCGCGCTGCTCGCGGCAACGCCGGGCGTGCGCGACGTGCACGACCTGCGCACGCGCAAGATGGGCGATGCGGCGCTCGTCGACGCGCACATCCTCGTCGATCCGATGATCTCCGTCTCCGAAGGGCATTACATCGCGGAAACCGCACGTGCACGCGTGCTGCGCGACCCGCGCGTGCTCGACGCGCTGATCCACGTCGACCCCGAGAACGACGCGGCGCGCCGTCCGGCGCTCGCGCTGCCGCCGCGCGGCGAGATCGCGGCGCGGCTCGAGGCCGCGCTCGCGCAGCGCGGGCTGCATGCGGCGGCGATCAACCTGCATTACCTGAGCACGGGGCTCGAGATCGACGTGACGCTTGCATGCGATCCGCACGACACCGATGCGGCGCTGGCCGGCCGGCTCGACGCCGACGCGCTGAAGCGCGAGTTCGGCGCGCGCCGGATCGGCTTCACGCGCACGATGCCCGCGCAGGCGTGACCTGCCGCCGGCGGGCCGTGCGCGCGGGCGTGCGCGTGACAGCCGTTACAGCGGCAGCTGCGTGTCGAACTTGATCTCGCGCAGCACGACACTCGTACGCACTTGCGACACGGCGGGGATCTTGAAGATGCGTTCGTGCAGGAATACGTCGTAGGCCTTGATGTCCGGCGCGACGATCTTGAGGATGTAATCGGCTTCGCCGGTCGTGCTGTAGCACTCGGTGACTTCCGGGCAGGTCGCGATCTCGCGCTCGAACTGCTCGACGCCGCCTTCGTTGTGGCGGGTCAGGTGCACGTGCGCGAGCGCGCAGACGTGCAGGCCGAGCTTCTCGCGATCGAGCAGCGCCGTGTAGCGCTGGATCACGCCCGACTGTTCCATGTCCTTGATGCGGCGCCAGCACGGCGTGCTCGACAGGCCGACCTGGTCGGAAATTTCCTGAACGGAACGGCGCGCGTCGAGCTGCAACAGGCGAAGGATTTTTTGCGAAAAGGAATCGAGCGTCACCTGCGCCTCCATGCGGCAGCAACAACATGCTGAATGTTAGAGGGCCGGGAAAGGAAAGGCAATCTGGCGTCGCGTTGCTGAGCGAGATTCGCTAATTTGCTCGCGGATCCGTGGGGTTTTGTCCCGCCCCCGCGTTTTCCGACCGATCGGTGTCCGATACCGCGAGGCCCGCGAGCGCGGCCTGCTGGCGGCGCAGGTCGGCAAGCATGTTGCAGAACAGCGCGCCTTGCTCGATCGCGTCGTCGAGCGCGACGTGCGTGTGCGGATGGTCGTCGAACCAGTGCTTCGGAAAACGCGGCTTGATCGCCTTGCGGTACGGCAGGCCCGTCATCGCGAACGCGAGCGTCTTGATGTCGAGCGCCGACCACGAGAACGGGCAGCGCCCGGCGAAGCGCATCATGTACCAGAACATGAACGTGAAGTCGAAGCCGGCCGGCATCGCGACGAACACCGGCTTGCCGGGCAGCGCCTCGACCCAGTCGACGTACGCGACGAGCGCCGCCTCGGGCGCCTGCAGGTCGCGCCGGCACGCGGCCCATGCCTCGGGCTCGGTCTTCCACCACGCTTCCTGCACCGGATGCGCGTGCGCGCCCGGCAGCGTCTCGAGGTTGGCCGAGAAGGTCGCGATCAGCTGCTTGTCCTCGGTATAGGCGGCCGACGCGAAGCTCAGCATCGAGTGCGGGCCGGGGATCGGGCCGTCGGCCTCGACGTCGGTGCTGACGTAGATTTCCGGGATGGCGGTCTGGTTCATCCGAATGCCTTGTCGGACACGAACGGGTTCGTGCGGCGCTCGTCGCCGAACGTCGACACCGGGCCGTGGCCCGGCACGAACGTCACGTCGTCGCCGAGCGGCCACAGCTTCTCTTTGATCGAGCGGACGAGATCCTCGTGATTGCCGCGCGGGAAATCGGTGCGGCCGATCGAGCCGGCGAACAGCACGTCGCCGACGATCGCGACGCGATGCGCGCGGCTGAAGAACACGACGTGGCCGGGCGTATGGCCCGGGCAGTGATAGACCTCGAGCGTCTCGTCGCCGAACTGCACGGTGTCGCCGTCGTTCAGCCAGTGATCCGGCTCGAAGGTTTCGGCGGCCGGAAAGCCGAAGCGCTCGCTCTGCATCGGCAGCTTCTCGATCCAGAAGCGCTCTTCTTCCTGCGGCCCTTCGATCGGCACGCCGTAGTGCGTCGCGAGCGTCTTCGCGCCCGCGCAGTGATCGATGTGCCCGTGCGTGAGCAGCACCTTCTCGACCTGCACGTTCTGCCGCGCGACTTCCTGCTGGATCCGGTCGAGGTCGCCGCCCGGATCGACGACGGCGGCGCGGCCCGTCTTCTCGCAGACGAGCAGCGAGCAGTTCTGCTGGAACGGCGTGACCGGAATGAGCGTGACTTTCATGGAGGCACCGGCGGCTAAAAGGAGCGATTGTACCGGTCGCGCGTGCCGCTTGCCGGCCGCGCGACGTGCGTCGCGGTGCGCGCCTCCGGGCATTCCCGGAGCATGTCGATTGTTACAGCCATAGTGAGAATCAATGGTCCGCCGGCGGTGCTTTTCAGGACAGCGTTTTGATTTATGTATAATGCGCTCCATTGCGCGTGAGTTTCACGCCATTCGCTGGTGTTTCGGCCCCGTTAAAAAGGGGTGTCGGAAGCACCGTCAAGCATCAGCCGCCGGGGAGTCCGGCGGTGTATCCAGCACCGAGCATTCGGTGCTCACGTCTTGTCCGGCCGGGTGCTGCGCGCCCGCCTGCGGCCCTGCTGCCGCGCCGCCGGATGAGGCCTGTGCCGCCGTTCCTGTGCGTTGGTCGTTTCGACGCGCGCGAACGTGAAAGCCATGTTCGATGGCGGCATGTGGGGTCTGGTCAGGCTGTTGGGGACAGGTTGCGCCAGACGTGAAAGCTAATCAGGACGGTTGCGGCATAGACGAAAGCCGCGCCCATGCTAGCCGCCTGCTCGCATCCGAGCGGGGCGTGCACGCATTTGCCGTCCGGGCCGCGTGTCCGCGCTGTGAAGCGGCGTGACGAAGGAGCGGCCCGAACCAGAAGGCGACACGTCGATGAACGTACGATTTCCGACTCGTTTCGGGACCATTGCATTATTTTTCGCGTTGACGGGCTGTGCGGTGCCACCCAGCCAGACCACCGGAAGCGCGAACCAGAAGAACGCGGTCGACAAGACTGCCGGTGCCGCGAAGGCGGACAACGACAAGCAGCAACTGAATTTCGATTCCGCACTGGCGTCGATGCCGGCTGCCGACGCCAAGGACGCGAAGAAGTCGTCGCTGGCGGACGCCGAGCCGATCGACGGCAAGGATGTGTCCGATTTCCGCCAGACGGGCCGCGCGTCGTGGTACGGGCGAGATTTCCACGGCCGCCGCACTGCGAACGGCGAGCGCTTCAACATGAACGCGCTCACCGCCGCGCACCGCACGCTGCCGCTGTCGTCGTACATCAAGGTGACGAACGCGTCGTCCGGCAAGTGGGTCGTCGTGAAGGTCAACGATCGCGGGCCGTTCAAGCGCGGCCGCGTGCTCGACCTGTCGTATGCCGCCGCGAAGATGATCGGCCTCGTGCACGCCGGCACGGGCCGCGTGAAGATCGAAGGGCTGTCGCCGCAGGAAGCGCGTGAGGCACGCGACGAAATGCTCGCGTCGGTCTCGACGAAGTAACGCGGCGGATCGACCGCTCATGCAAAAGGGCTGCCCGAGGGCAGCCCTTTGTCTTTCCTGCCCGGCGCGATGTCGGCACCGGTTTCCCGGTGCCGGCCGGCTGGCACGTCAGCTTTCATCCTTCAGCGCGAGCGCACGCGCATACAGCGTGTTGCGCGACGCGCCCGTCAGCGCGGCCGCGAGCTTCGCCGCGCTCTTCACCGGCACCTCTTCCAGCAGCAGCCTGAGCAGCGCGTCGTGCGCGGTGTCGTCGGCTTCGCCGCTCGTCGCCGGCGCGCCTTCGACGACCAGCACGAATTCGCCGCGCTGCCGGTTCGCATCGCCGGCGAGCCACGTCTGTCCTTCGGCCAGGGTGCCCTGGAACAGCTGCTCGTGTAGCTTGGTGAGCTCGCGCGCGATCAGCAGCCGGCGCGCGGGGCCGAACGCATCGGCGAGCGCGGCGACGGTTTCGGCGATCCGGTGCGGCGCTTCGTAGAACACCAGCGCATACGGGTGCGATACCAGCGCCTGCAGCGCGGTCGCGCGCTGCCTGGCCTTCGGCGGCAGGAAGCCCGCGAACGTGAACGCGCCGGCCCAGTCGCCGGCCACGCTCAGCGCGGTCACCGCCGCGCTCGCGCCCGGCAGCGGGATCACCGCGAAGCCGGCGGCGCGCACCGCGTCGACGAGCCGCGCGCCGGGGTCCGAGATGCCGGGCGTGCCGGCGTCCGATACGTAGGCCACGCGTTCGCCGCCGCGCAGCAGTTCGATCACGCGCTGCGCGGCTTCGCGTTCGTTGTGCTCGTGCACGGCGAGGAGCGGCTTCGACATCCCGTAGCGGGCGAGCAGCTGGCCCGTGTTGCGGGTGTCTTCGGCCGCGATGCGGTCGGCGAGGCCGAGCACGTGCAGCGCGCGCAGCGTGATGTCGGCGGTGTTGCCGATCGGCGTGGCGACCACATAGAGCGCGGCTTCCGGGTAGTGCTGCGTTTGCGCGAGTTCGAGGAGGGCAGTCATGGCAGGCAATGCGCGCAATCGCGGCGCAAGCGGAACAAGGACGGCATTGTGCCACGCGGCGCCGGCGCGGCCGGGCGACGGGCACGGTTTGCCGCGCGCGGGCGACAACTTTTCCGGCGCGGCGCGATCCAGGCCGGTCGGCGCTGCGTTCGAGCAGCGTGCACGGCAGTTTCTCGAACGCCGCGGCCTCGTGTTCGTCGCGGCGAACGTGACGATGCGCGGCGGCGAGCTCGATCTCGTGATGCGCGAGCCCGACGGCATGCTCGTGTTCGTCGAGGTGCGCGCGCGGCGCAGCGTCCGGCATGGCGGCGCGGCCGCGAGCGTCGGCTGGCGCAAGCGGCGGCGCCTGGTGGCGGCCGCGCTCCAGTTCTGGGCGCGCCACGGCGCCGGTGCCGCGTGCCGCTTCGACGTCGTCGCGTTCGAGGCCGGGCGGCTCGAGTGGCTGCGCGACGCATTTCGTGCCGACGATGCGTAGCCGCGAGCTGTGACGAGATGTAAAGAGTTCTTGCCGGACCCCCGGAGAGCGTGCCGGAGTACGGTAAACTCGCCGCACCCACGATGTCGCGCGATGCGTGCCGCGCGCCCAGTTCACCAGGAATCGATGTCAGTCGAACGTATTCAGCAACATTTCCGCGACAGCGCCGCGCTTCACGCCGAAGCGGCCGATGCACTGTCGCTGCCGATCGCAGCCGCGGTCGATGCGATGTTCGCCGCGCTGGCGAACGGCAACAAGATCGTCGCGTGTGGTGACGGCCCGTCGGCCGCCGCCGCGCACTACCTCGCCGTGTCGCTCGTCGGCGGCTTCGAGCGCGAGCGTCCGGGCCTGCCCGCGATCGCGCTGGCCACCGATGCGTCGCAGGGCGGCCTCGCGGGTGCGGTGTCCGCCGAGCAACTGTTCGCCCAGCAGGTGCGCGTGCTCGGCCAGACCGGCGACATCCTGCTGGTGCTCGATCCGGGCGGCGCGTCGCCGCGCGTGCTGGCGGCGATCGACGAAGCGCACGAGCGCGAGATGACCGTCGTCGCGCTGACGGGCGGCGACGGCCACGCAGTCGCGGCCGCGCTGTCCGACACCGATATTCCGATCAACGTGCCCGCCATTCGTGCGGCGCGCGTCCACGAAGTCCATCTGCTGACCATCCACTGCCTGTGCGACGGCATCGACGCGATGCTGCTGGGTGAGGATTGAACGAAGGAGAGCCGTCGATGAATCAAAGCCGCGTCAAACAGACGCTCGTCAGAACCACGCTGCTCGCCGCGCTGACGGCGGGTCTCGCCGTGTCGCTGCAGGGTTGTGTGCTCGGGATCGTCGGCGCAGCGGCCGGCGGCGGCGCGCTGGTCGCGACCGACCGCCGTACGCTCGGCGCGCAGACGGAGGACCGTGAGATCCAGGTCAAGTCGCTCACGCAGATCAACAACGGGCTGCCCGACCAGTCGCACGTGAACGTCACGGTGTTCAACCGCCGCGTGCTGCTGACGGGCGAGGTGCCGAACGATGCATCGAAGCAGCGCGCCGAGGAAATCGTGCGCGGCATCAACAACGTGAACGGCATCGTCAACGAGCTGTCGGTCGAGCCGGCGTCGTCGCTGTCGTCGCGCGCCAACGACTCGTATCTCGAGGGGCGCGTGAAGTCCGAGCTGATCGCGACGAAGGGCATCTCGGCGAACTACTACAAGGTGGTCAGCGAACGCGGCAACCTTTACCTGATGGGGCTCGTGACGGTCGACGAGGGCAATCGCGGCGCGGAAGCCGCCAGCCAGGTGCCCGGCGTCGAGAAAGTCGTGAAGGTGTTCCAGTACGTGAAGCCGCAGGACGCGCAGGCGCTGCAGGCGGCGTCGCCCGCGAGCGGCGCGTCCGGTGCGCAGGCCGCCGCGCCGGCGGATACCGCGACGGTGGGCGCCGTGCCCGACGCGTCGGTGCAGTCCACGCCGCTGCAGCCGCCCGCGCCGATCTCGAATTCGTCGAGCGTGCACCCGGGCAACCCGAAGGCACCGTCGCAATGAAGAGCACGCAGATGAAGCAATTGAAACAGTGGATGATGCAGGGCGCTGCAGCCGCGGCGCTCGTGGCGGGCACGCTGGGCGCCGCGCACGCGGATGTCGGCGACGGCCTGAAGGTGGCGCGCGGCAATGCGTGCATGGGCTGCCACGCGGTCGATCGCAAGCTCGTCGGCCCGTCGTTCAAGGAAGTCGCCGCCCGCTACAAGGCCGATCCGCAGGCCGTGGCAAAGCTGTCGAAGAAGGTGAAGGAGGGCGGCTCCGGCGTCTGGGGCGCGATTCCGATGCCGGCGCATCCGCGCATGAGCGACGCCGACGCGCGTTCGGTGGTCGAATGGGTACTGGCTGGCGCGCCGTCAAAGTAATGCTTCAGGGGTGACTCAACCCCTATTGCCAAGCGCAGAAATGCGTGTGTATGATGGTCGACTGTTGGGGCGGTAGCTCAGCTGGGAGAGCGTCGCGTTCGCAATGCGAAGGTCGGGAGTTCGATCCTCCTCCGCTCCACCAACGGAATTTGAAAGGCCCGATCGCAAGATCGGGCCTTTTTGTTTTTGGGTTCCGCTGCGACGGTGGGCGTGGGCGGCACCGTCGGGTGCGCCGCTTTCGACGTGATGCGCAAACTCGCCGCGCCTAGGTCGCCAGCTCGTGAATGAACCTGAACGCCGGCACCGACAGCACGGCGAATCCCACCGTGATGGCCGCAAGGATCGCGATCCTCTTGCGCAGCAGCGCGAAGAGGGCGATCGACAGTCCGCAGAACACGCAGGTCAGAATGAGGACCCACCAGAGCGCGGCGTAGCCTGCACCGCCTTCGAAATTCGATACGTTCTGCGTGATCCGGGTCGCGGCATAACCAGCGACGGTCATGCTCGCGGGCAGGCACAGCACCGAATACAGCACGAAGACGATGATCTGCCGCGGTGTCGGGTCGGGAGACGTCATGGCGGGCGCTTCACGTTGGGTGGGAGGGGCGCCGAACCGTCCGCCAAGCGGGCCGGCTCAGGCAGCCGGCAGGATGCGGGCGTTTCCGGTGTTTGGCAACCACCGCCCACCGTCAGGCTCACCCCCGCCCGAAACTCGGCCGCTTCGGATCGTAAGTCCACCCCGGCACGAGATACCGCATCGCGACCGCGTCGTCGCGCGCCGTCCCGCCGACCGCGTTGTACAACGCATGCGCGGCCTCGACCTGCGCCATGTCGAGCTCGATCCCGAGCCCCGGCCGCTCCGGCACGGCCACCTTGCCGCCGACGATCGCGAGCGGCTCGCGCGTGAGCCGCGCGTCGCCTTCCTGCCAGATCCAGTGCGTGTCGATCGCGGTGATCGTGCCGGGCGCGGCCGCCGCCGCATGCGTGAACATCGCGAGCGACACGTCGAAGTGGTTGTTCGAATGCGAGCCCCACGTGAGCCCCCAGTCGCGGCACAGCTGCGCGAGCCGCACCGAGCCCTGCATCGTCCAGAAATGCGGATCGGCGAGCGGGATGTCGACCGCCTGCAGCCGCACCGCGTGATCCATCTGCCGCCAGTCGGTCGCGATCATGTTGGTCGCGGTCGGAATCCCCGTCGCACGGCGGAATTCGGCCATCACCTCGCGGCCCGAATAGCCGCCTTCCGGCCCGCACGGGTCCTCCGCATACGCGAGCAGGTGGCCTTGGCCGCGGCACAGCGCGACGGCCTCGTCGAGCGACCACGCGCCGTTCGGGTCGAGCGTCGCGCGTGCGTCGGGGAAGCGCGCCTTGATCGCGGCGATCGCTTCCATCTCGTCGGCGCCGGCCATCACGCCGCCCTTCAGCTTGAAATCGGCGAAGCCGTAACGCTCGACGGCGGCTTCCGCCTGACGCGCGATCGCGGCCGGCGTGAGCGCTTCCTCGTTGCGCAGCCGGAACCACGGGGCGCGCGCCTGCGCCTCGTCGCGATACGGCAGGTCGGTGCGGCCGCGGTCACCGATGTAGAACAGATAAGCGAGCATCGGCACCGCGTCGCGCTGCTGCCCTTCGCCGAGCAGCGCGGCGACGGGCACGTCGAGAAACTGCCCGAGCAGGTCGAGCAGCGCCGCCTCGATCGCGGTGATCACGTTGTCGAGCCGCAGGTTGATCTCGTGCGGCTGGCGCAGCACGGCCGCCTCGCCGGCCGACGTCACCTCGTGCCGGATCGTGCGGCCCGCGCCCGGGCCCGCGCCGGACAGCGCCGCGCGCACCGCGTTGAGGGTGGCCTGATAGCGTCCGATCGACTGGCCGACCACGAGATCCGTCATGCGCTCGAGCGCTTGCCGGATGCCTTCGCCGCCCGGCACTTCGCCGACGCCCGTGTGCCCGCTGCTGTCGTCGAGGATCACGAGGTTGCGCGTGAAGTACGGCGCGTGCGCGCCGCACAGGTTGAGCAGCATGCTGTCGCGGCCGGCAACGGGAATCACCCGCATGCGCGTGACGCGCGGGGTGCCGGCATGGCGGGATTCGGACATCGGTTCGCTCCTGGTTCCGGTGGTGCACGGGCCGCCGGCTGGGCCGGCGCGGCCCGCGCCGTTCATCGAAGCTCGACGCGGCGGATCTCGCCGACGACGAACACGTAGCAGATCACCGCGACGAGCGCGTGCGCGACCACATAGACGAGCGCGCCGTTGAACGAGCCGCTGCGGTCGACGATGTAGCCGATCGCGATCGGCGTCGTGATGCTGGAGAGGTTGCCGCACGTGTTGAGCAGCGCGCCGCTCAATCCCGCGATCTGGCGCGGCGCGGTGTCGGCGTTGACGGCCCAGCCGAGCGCGCCGAGTCCCTTGCCGAAGAACGACAGCGCCATGAACAGCACGACGAGCACGTGCGAATCGGTGTAGTTGCAGACGATCATCGACATCGACAGCAGCATGCCGAACACGATCGGCACCTTGCGCGCGACCGACAGCGAGCGGCCCTGCCTGAGCAGCGCATCGGACACGATGCCGCCGAGAATCCCGCCGAGGAACCCGCACACGGCCGGGATCGACGCGACGAGCCCCGCGTTGAGGATCGACATCCCGCGCGCCTGCACGAGATAGACGGGA
Organism: Burkholderia sp. ZZQ-2; assembly: GCF_050768715.1. NCBI lineage: Bacteria > Pseudomonadati > Pseudomonadota > Betaproteobacteria > Burkholderiales > Burkholderiaceae > Burkholderia > Burkholderia sp. ZZQ-2. The sequence continues at coordinate 19,989 of NZ_LDVA01000296.1, forward strand.
AACCACGTGATGAAGAAATAGGTGAGCGCGTTGATGCAGTACTGCGCGACGTACACGCCGACCAGCATCCTGTTCCTCAGCAGCGCCTTCACGTGACGCATCGACGGGCCGCCGTCGCGGCCGCCCGTCGCCTGGTCGATGTTGACGAGCGCACCGCCTTCGGCGAGGTAGTCGAGTTCCGCGCGGTTGATGGTCGGGTGGTCCTTCGGGTCGTACATCGTGCGGTTCCACACCAGCACGAACGCGAAGCCGAGCATACCCATCACCGCGAACACCGACTGCCAGCCGAACGCGTGCACGAGCCAGCCCATCAGCGGCGCGAACACGACGGTCGCCGCGTACTGCGCGGCATTGAAGATCGCCGACGCGGTGCCGCGTTCGGCGGCCGGGAACCACGCGGACACGATCCGGCTGTTGGCCGGGAAGGACGGCGCTTCGGCCGCGCCGACCAGGAAGCGCAGCCCGAACAGCAGCGCGAACGCGGCCGCGCCGCCGAAAAAGCCGATCGTGCCCTGCAGCAGCGTGAACAGCGACCAGAAGAAGATGCTGAACGCATAGACGATGCGGGATCCATAGCGGTCCAGCAGCCAGCCGCCCGGCAGTTGCGCGACCACGTACGACCAGCCGAATGCGGAGAAGATGAAGCCGATCTGCACGTGGCTCAGGTGCAGCGCGCGGGCGAGGCTTGGGCCGGCGATCGCGATCGCGGCGCGATCCGCGTAGTTGATCGTCGTGACCGCGAACAGGACGGCCAGCACCAGCCAGCGCACGCGGGTGCGCCGGGCCGTTGCCGACGCGGACGCCGGCAGCGCGTGAAGCGGATTCATGACTGTCTCCTCCGAAGGGCGGAAGGTGCCGTCGTGCGGCTGGCGCGTCGAAAGCGCGCGTTTCTGGGTGACGGTGCTGCCGGCCGGAGGCCGGACGCCGAGGCCCGTGCGGGCCGGAGCGGGGCGTCCGGATCATTCTGTCATGTCGATATTTGCGCTTTCATGCCAATTACTGACTTGATCGATTCAGCCTTTGAATCGATCGGCCGCGACGCGTTCCCGCGCATCGCCGCGCTGCGGGCGCGGCTCGCCGACGATGCCGGCGTGCGATTCGCGCACGCCGTCGAGGAAGGCCTGCCGCTGCCGGCTTCGTCGGCGTTCGAGGGCCATGTGTCGCTCGACGACGTGCTCGCGAGCGTGCGCGGCGCGGCGACGCCGGCACCGGCTCTGAGGAACTGACCGCGCCACGCGGTCGCCCGCACGGCGGGATGCTGGCGATATTTTTACCCGGATGATATTGACATTCAATTTATACCCGGATGAAAATAGCGCCACTCCGACTCCTGCCTGCAGGCGACCACGATGACAACCTCCACGCTTCTTCCTTCGTACACGGTGTTCGACGGCCACCGGCGGCTCGCGACGGGTCCGCTCGTGTCGGTCGCGCTCGCGGCCCGGGAGGCCGGCGACGCGAGCACCGGCACGATCCTGATCTTCGACGACGCGACCGGCCGCTCGATCGACCTCGACCTGCGCGGCACGCCGGACGAGATCCGCGCGCGCTTCGCGCCGCCGTCGGGCGACGACGCATCCGCAACCGTCGGCGAGCCGGCCGGCGCGGGCGAACCGCGCGGCCGCGGCCGGCCGAAGCTCGGCGTCGTGTCGCGCGAGGTCACGCTGCTGCCGCGTCACTGGGAATGGCTTGCCGCGCAGCCGGGCGGCGCGTCCGTCGCATTGCGCAAGCTCGTCGAGGACGCACGGCGCACACATGCGGCGGCCGATCGTCTGCGCGACGCGCAGGCGCGCGCCTACCACTTCATGTCGGCGATGGCGGGCGACCTGCCCGGTTTCGAGGAGGCCGCGCGCGCGCTGTATGCGAACGACCTGGCGCGGCTCGCCGGGCTGATCGCCGGCTGGCCGGACGACGTGCGCAACCATGCGCTCGCGCTGGCGCGCGGCGATCTGCCGCCGTCCACCGACGACTGCTGAAAGGAGCTTCCGACGCAATGACCGTATTCGACCTGAACCGTGGCGCGATCGCGCCGGTGGCCGACGAGGCCGATCTCGTCGACCTGCGCGTGACCGGCGCCGTCCCGCACGATCTCGACGGCACGTTGCTGCGCAACGGCCCGAATCCGCCGGGCGGCCGCTTCGAAGGGAACGACATGCTGTCGTGGTGGCCGGAAGCCGCGATGCTGCACGCGATCGCGTTCGAAGGCGGCCGCGCGACCGGCTACCGCAACCGCTGGGCACGCACGCAGCGCTGGGCCGCGGTGCATGCACCCGGGCAGGCGCCGCATCTTCCCGACACCAATCCGAACGTGAACGTGCTGCAGCATGCGGGCGAATTGCTCGCGCTGGCCGAAGGCGGCGCGCCGCTCGCGATCACGGCCGCGCTCGATTCGCTCGGCGCGCCGGCGCGGCACGCGGGCCTTGGCGGCGGGATGACCGCGCATCCGAAGGTCGATCCGGTAACGGGCGAGCTGATTGCCTTTCGCGCGGACTGGCGTGCGCCGTGGCTGCGCTACGGCGTGGCCGACGCGCAGGGCGTGCAGCGCGTCGAGATCGAAATCGACCTGAACGCGCCGTCGATGATGCACGACCTCGCGATCACCGAAACCCGCAGCCTGCTGCTCGACCTGAACGTCGGCTACGACTTCTCGCTGCTGAAGCAGGGCCACCGGATGCCGCTGCGCTGGCACGACGACCGGCCCGCGCGCATCGGCGTGATCCCGCGCCACGGCGGCGCGGTGCGCTGGTTCGGCATCGAGCCGTGCTTCATCCAGCACGTCGTGAACGCGTACGACTGCGACGCGTCGTGCATCGTGCTCGATGCGGTGCGTTATCCGTGGTTCCTGCGGCTCGACGCGCGCACGGGCCGCTTCGCCGACAACCCGGTCGGCGAGCTGTGGCGCTACGTGATCGATACGGCGAACGGGCTGATCGACGAAGGGCCGCTCGCCGACGGCGGCATCGAGATGCCGCGCATCAACGAAAGCCGCACGGGGCGCCGCTACCGCTACCTGTATGCGGTGGAACAGCCGAACCATGCGGAAATGCGCGGCGTGATGCGCTTCGACCACGCGATCGGCACGACGACGCGCTATGCGGTGCCGGCCGGCGACCAGAACAGCGAGCCGGTGTTCGTGCCGCGACCGGGCGGCGTCGACGAGGACGACGGCTGGCTGCTGGTGATGGTCTACCGCGCGGCGACGGATACCAGCGACGTCGTGATCCTCGATGCGCGCGCGATCGACGCGGGGCCGGTCGCGACCGTGCACCTGCCGCGCCGCGTGCCGGCCGGGTTCCACGGCGCGTGGGTGCCGCGCGAGCGTCGAACGTGAGCGGCGGCGCGCGTCACTGCGCGCGCAGCGCGTCGACGATCTTCAGCCGCGCGGCGCGCATCGCCGGCAGGAACCCGCCGACGAGCCCCATCACGAGCGAGAACAGCAGCGTCTTCACGACGATCGCGGGCGTCAGCACGAAGCGGAACGACAGGTCCGCGAAGGTCTGGAAGTTGGTCGTCGAGAACGACGCGAACTGCATCAGCGACGCGCACGCGAGCCCCGCGACGCCGCCGACGAAGCCGAGCAGCAGCGCTTCCAGCAGGAACGCGGCGAGCACGTTCGTGCGCTTGAAGCCGAGCGCGCGCAGCGTGCCGATCTCGGCGACGCGGTTCGCGACCGATGCGTACATCGTGATCATCGCGCCGATCATCGCGGCGATCGAGAAGATCGTCGACAGCGTGATGCCGAGGATGTTGATGAACTTCGACAGCGCCTTCGACTGGTCGCCGTAGAAGGTCTGCTCGCGTTTCGCCTCGTCGGTCAGCCGCGGGTCGACGTCGATGTCGGCCTTGAAGCGCGCGAAGCCGTCGGCGCTCGGTATGCGCAGCACCATCGACGAATAGCTGGTGCGCCGGAACGACTGCATCAGCTGGTCGACGTCGCCCCAGATCTCCGAATCGAAGCCGCTGCCGCCCGCGTCGAAGATGCCGACGATGGTCCAGTCGCGCTGCGCGAAATGCAGGCTGTCGCCGAGCTGCGTGCCGCTGAAGCCTTTCGCGATCGCGCTGCCGACGATGATTTCCGACGAGCCGGGCGCGAACATGCGGCCGGCGGCGAGCGTCACGTGCGGGCGCAGCGCGAGGCCGGCCGGCGACACGCCGCGGATCACGACGTTCGACGGCTTGCCGGTCGACGTCTTCACCAGCGAGATCAGCACGACCGCTTCCTTCGACACGAGCGGCCGGCCGTCGGGGCCGGGCGCGACGGCCGGGTGCATCTCGAGCGCATTGGCCTGCTGATGGTCGATCGAGCTCTGGATCTCGGTTTCGGCGCCCTTGCGGATCACCACCGCGTTGTCGGGTTCGCCGGTCGAGACGAGCGTCTTCGTGAGCCCCGCGTCGAGCATCTGCACCGTCGCGAACACGAAGATCACGAGCGCCATCCCGCCGGCGGTCAGCGCGGTGGTGAGCCGCCGGGTCCACAGGTTGCGCGCGATGTAGTTGAGCGGGATGGCCATGCGTGTCGTTATCCGATCGCCCGCAGGCCTTCGACCACACGCACGCGCGCCGCCTGCCACGCCGGCACGATCGCGGCCGCGAAGCCGACCGCGACCGAGCACGCGGCCTGCAGCGCGACCGTCCCGGTCGACACCTTGAACACCGGGAAGATGCCGCCTGCCGCCTGCTTGAACAGGCTCGCGGCGGGCGGTGTCGCGAGGATTCCGAGCCCGCCGCCGGCCACCGCGATCACGACCGATTCGCCGAACACGATCAGCGCGAGGAACCCGGGGCCGAAGCCGAGCGCCTTCAGCGTCGCGTATTCGGCCGTGCGTTCGCGCGCGCTCATCGCCATCGCGTTCGCCATCACGGCCATGATGATCAGGATCACCACGTACGACACCAGGCGGATCGCCGCGATGATCTGGTTCGACATCGCGACGAAGCCGAGCTGGAACGCCTGCTCGGTTTCGGTCAGCGTCTCGGCGAGCGAGTTCTTGAACACGGCGTCGACGTTGCGTGCGATCGCCGCGCCGTCGTCGGGGTTCGCGACGCCGAGCACGAATACGCCGACCTGGTCGGCCTGCTTCGGCGTGCGCTGCCGCACCGTCTCGTTCAGGTATTCCCAGTGAAACACCAACTGGCGCGTGATCGTCGAATCGTCGCGGCCGTCGAGAATCCCGCGCACGACGAAGTCCCACGTACCCGGATAGATCGTGCCCTTCAGCGGGATCACGTCGCCGACCTTGAAGCCGAACTGATCCGCGAGCTGGCGCCCGACCAGGCAGCCGCGCCGGTCGCGGTTGTAGTCGGCGCGCTGCTGCTCGGGCACGATGAATTCCGGGTACAGGTCGAGGTAGTTGTCCGATACCGCGAAGCTCGCGAAGAAGTTCTTCGGGTCGCGGTAGATGCCGCCGAACCAGTTCGAGCGCACCACGGCCGTCACGCCTTCGACGCCGCGGATCCGGTTCTCGTAGCTCACGGGCAGCGGAAACACGAGCGAGATCGCGTTGCGCGTGACGAGCCGCCCGCTGGACGCGGCGGCCGCGCCCGCGTACCACGCGTCGACCACCGTATGCAGCAGCCCGAACGCGAGCACCGCGATGGTGAGCCCGAGCACGGTCAGCAGCGTGCGCAGCCGGTGCCGCAGCGCGTTGCGCGCGATCAGCTTCAGCACGTACATCGCACGCGCTCCCGCAGCCGGTCAGCCGGCGTGCCCATCGATCAGCTCCCCTTTTTCCAGGTGTACGAGCGAGCGCGCGGCGCCGGCCGCGTGCGCGTCGTGGGTCACCATGATGATCGTCTTGCCGAGCTCGGCGTTCATCCGCTGCAGCATCGCGAGTACGTCGGTGGCCGACGCGCGGTCGAGGTCGCCGGTCGGCTCGTCGGCGACGATCAGCACGGGGTCGGTGATCAGCGCGCGCGCGATCGCGACGCGCTGCTGCTGGCCGCCCGACAGCTCGGACGGGTAGTGGCTCGTGCGGTCGCCGAGGTTCACCATGTCGAGCACGAGCTCGACGCGCTCGCGCCGCTCGCGGCGCGACAGGTGCGTGAGCATCAGCGGCAGCTCGACGTTCTCGAACGCGGTGAGCACCGGCATCAGGTTGTAGAACTGGAAGATGAAACCGACGTTCGCCGCGCGCCATTCGGCCAGTTGCGCTTCCGCGAGCAGCGAGATGTCGAGCCCGCCCACGCGCAGCTCGCCGCTGTCGGGCCGGTCGATGCCGGCCACGAGGTTCAGCAGTGTGCTCTTGCCGGAGCCGGACGGCCCCATCAGCGCGACGAAGTCGCCTTCGCCGATGTCGAGCGTGATGTCGGTCAGCACGGGCACGATCTGGTTGCCGCGCCGGTACGACTTCGCGACGTGGCTGAGCTCGACGAGGGGCGGCGGGGCGTCGTTCACGCGTGCGCTACTTCTTCGCGACGGCCACTTTCGCGCCGTCCTTCAGCTTCGTGCCCGGCGCGAGCACGACCGTGTCGCCGGGCTTCACGCCGCGGATCGCGACGAGCTCGCCGATCCGCATGCCGGCGGTCACGGCCGTTGCATGCACGACGTCGTCCTTCACGACGAACACGACCGGCCGGCCGTCGCGCTCGACCACCGCGCTCGCCTGCACGGCCGTCACCGGCTGCCGGTCCTGCGCCGACACCGGCTTCGACAGGAACGCGATCTTCGCGCTCATGTCGGGCAGCACGCGCTCGTCGCGGTCGACGAAGCGCACCTTCACGAGCACGGTGGCCTTCGAGCGGTCGACGGTCGGCACGATGCGCGACACGCGGCCCGCGAAGCGCATGTCGGGCAGCGCGTCGAGCTGGATCTCGCACGGCTGCTCGGCGCGGATCTTCGCGATATTCGATTCGGCGACGTCGGCCTCGACCTCGAGCGTGTCCATGTCGGCGATCGTCACTACCGCGCCCTTGCTGTCCGACGCGGACGAGAACGGCGTGATGTTGTCGCCGACGTTCGCGTGTTTTGCGAGCACGATGCCGTCGAACGGCGCGCGGATCACCGTCTGGTCGACCGCGACCTGCGCGGCCTGCGCGTTGGCCTCGGCGGACGCGATCGCGGCCTGGTCGCTGCTGAGCGATGCGCGCGCCTTGTTCACGCGGGCGGTATCGATGTCGAGCTGCGCGGCCGGCACGGCGCCTTTCGGCGCGAGCGCCGCGGTGCGGCGGAACGCGATTTCGGCGTCCTTCAGCTCGGCCTGCTGCACGCCGAGGTTCGCGCGGGCGACCTTCACCTGGGCGAGCGCCTGCGAAAGCGATGCCTCGACGTCGCGGCTTTCGAGCCGCGCGATGATTTCGTCCTTCTTCACGCGCGTGCCTTCCAGCACGCCGAGCCATTCGACGCGCCCCTGGCCCTTCGACGCGACTGCGGCCTTGCGCTGCGGCACGACGTAACCGGTCGCATTGAGCTGCGTATCGTTCTGGTACGGGTAGGCGGACGTGACGGTGGTGGTATCGACGGCCGGCCGGCCGGTCAGCGCGAGGCCGGCGGCGATCGCGACGACGACGATCGCGGCGGCGGCCGCATAGCGGGGCCACCGGCGCGGGCGGGGCGCCGATGCGAGCGGACGCCGGTCGATCTTCAGTTTGTCCAGATTGTGATCGGGCAATTTGAGCGCCTCGAGACGGCGGCGGCCCCGTATCGGTATCGGGGCCGGCCGCGATCCGGTTTCCGGGGAAAGGGACGGATGGACGCCAGTATAAGCGTCGCCCCGGCGGCGTGCGAGCGCGTTTGCGGCGCGGCGGCGGCGGCGGCCGAACCGGTCACGGACAGGGAAATACGGGTACGCCTCCGGGGAAACCCGAAGGGTGCAAGCAACGTGTCAACTCGCCGCGAATGCGGTGCGTTATGGAACCAGTGCGTCAGGTTTTGTCGCGACGGAACGGCGGAAGCCGGCCTCGCGGCCTGGGGCTCCGATGCGAATGCCTCGCATCTTTACTTACCGGTACGTTTGATTTTTTCTCCGCTAAAGGAAGAACAATGAAGAAGACGCTCGCTTCGATCATCGCTGCAGCATTCGCGCTCGCATCGGTTTCGGCATTCGCACAGGAAGCAGCATCGGCACCGGCAGGCGACACGTCGGCTGCCGCACCCGCCAAGAAGGATCACAGCAAGCCGAAGCACCAGCTGAAGCACCACGGTTCGAAGAAGGGCCAGGCGAAGGCTGCAGCCGCATCGGCCGCCGGCACGAACGACGCAGGCACGCAGAACTGAGCGGCTTGCCGCCACGGCCGGCGTTGCCGGTCATCGGTCGGCCAACCCCGCATGCTCCGGCATGCGGGGTTTTGTTTTTTCAGGCGCCCGATTCGCCCGGTTCGTCGAGCCGGCCGGGCGGCGGCGCGCGCATCGCGTCGACCACCGTGCGCATGCGCCGCCAGTGCGAGCCTTCCCAGAACACGCGCCGGCACACGTCGCACGCGGCGAAGCGCCGGTGCCGCTGCCGGACGCCGGCCGGCACGCGCGGCGCGGCGGCGGCCGCGTCGAGCGGATGCAGCGGGGCGTTGCAGCGCAGGCATAGCCGGAACGGGCGCATGTGCGGCGCGAGATCGAGCCGCTCGAACAGTTCGCGCAGCTGGTCGGCCGGCTGCAGCGCGTGCAGGTAGCAGCCGCGCTCGACCGCACGCCGCTTGAGCAGTTCCCGGTCGCGGGTCAGCACGATCCGGCCCTCGCGCGCGGCGAGCGCCGCCAGTTCGTCGTCGCGGTAGTGGTTGTCGTAGCAGGTGTCGAAGCCCGCGAGGCGCAGCAGTTGCGCGAGGCCGCCGAGATGCGCGTCGGCGACGAAGCGCCATGGCCCCGGTGGCGGCGCGGCGACTCCGCGGGCTGCCGGTTGCGCGCGCTCCGGAAAGGCTTCGACCCGGTCGCCGTCGTCGAGCGGCCGGTCGAGCGCGGCCGGCGCGTCGTTGATGCACAGCCGGCCGATTTCGGTATGCGGGACGCCGAGCGCCTCGATCGCGTGCTTCACCGTCGCATCGCGCGCGCAGGCGTGCCCGAACGCGCGGTCGCGCTGCGCGCGCGGGAGAAACGCGTTCAGTTCGTCGTGGAAGCGGAAGGTCGCGATCGCCATGCGCGCAGTATGGCACCGCGCATGGCCGGCCGCGTGCCCTGCAGGCACCCCGCATCTGTGTTTAACTCCCCGCTTCACGGAGCGAAGGAGCGGGAAATGGATCTCGGATTTATCGGGCTGGGCGAAATGGGGCAGGCAATCGCGACGAACCTGCTGAAGGCCGGACACACGGTGCGGGTCTGGAACCGGTCGCGCGAGCGCGCCGAGCCGCTGGCCGCGGCCGGCGCGCAGATCGTCGACACGCCGGCCGACGCGTTTCGCGGCGACGCGGTGTTCTCGATGCTGGCCGACGATGCCGCCGCGCGCGAGATCTTCGACGATGCGCTGCTCGCGCAGGCGCCGCGCGGGCTGATCCACGTCAACATGGCGACGGTGTCGGTCGCGCTGGCCGAATCGCTCGCGCACGCGCATGCGTCGCGCGGCATCCATTACGTCGCCGCGCCGGTGATGGGGCGCCCCGATGTCGCGGCCGCCGCGCGCCTGACGATCATGGCGGGCGGCCCGGCCGAGGCGATCGACCGCGTGCAGCCGCTGTTCGACGCGATCGGCCAGAAGACCTGGCGGTTCGGTTCGCTGCCGCAGCACGCGAACGTCGCGAAGATCGCCGCGAACTTCACGCTCGCGTCGGCGATCGAGACGCTCGGCGAGGCGTCCGCGCTGCTGGGCGCGCACGGCGTCGCGATGCGCGACTTCCTCGACGTGATCACCGGCAGCGTGTTTCCGGGGCCCGTCTACGAGGGTTACGGCTCGATGATCGCCGAGCGGCGCTACGAGCCTGCGCGCTTCAAGGCACGCCTCGGGCTGAAGGACGTTCGCCTGGCGCTGGAAGCCGGCGACGCCGTGTCGGTGCCGCTGCCGGTGGCGAGCGTCGTGCGCGACAACCTGCTCGACGCGCTTGCGCACGGCGGCGGCGAACAGGATTTCGCGGTGCTCGGCGAAGTCGCGCTGCGCCGCGCGGGCCGCTGATCCGCCCCGCGACAGAAGTCAGGCGCACCGGCATAATCGACGTTTCGTTTTCCTTGCATTGAGGCAGAGGCAGTCATGAACTTGCATACGTGGTGGCTTTTCGTGGCGACGGTGTTCGTCGTGTCGGCGATTCCGGGCCCGAACATGCTGCTGGTGATGACGCACGGCGCGCGCCACGGGCTGCGGCGTTCGGCATGGACGATGGCGGGCTGCCTCTCCGCGCTGGTGCTGATGCTGTCGGTGTCGGCGGCGGGCCTCGGGGCCGTGCTCGAGGCTTGGCCGGCGATGTTCAACACGTTGCGCTTCGCGGGCGCGGCCTACCTGATCTACCTCGGCGTGAAGGCGTGGCGCGCACGCGTGGACGACGAGCAGCCTGCCGCCGATGTCGAAACCGTGCCGCGCCAGGCCACGCCGGCATCGCGCGGAGTGCTGTTCCGCAACGGTTTCCTGGTCGCGGGCAGCAACCCGAAGGCGATCCTGTTCGCGGCCGCGCTGCTGCCGCAGTTCATCAACGCGGCCGAGCCGACGCTGCCGCAATTCGGCATTCTCGTCGTCACGTTCGCGGTGATCGAGGTGAGCTGGTATCTCGTCTACGCGTCGTTCGGCACGCGCATCGGCGCGACGCTGAAGAGCCAGAGCGTTGCGAAGATCTTCAACCGGCTGACGGGCGGGCTGTTCGTCGGCTTCGGTGCGATGATGGCGCTGGTCCGTCACTGATTTCGAACCGACGCCGGCGCGCCGAACGCCCCGTCCCTCGCGAGAGGGCGGGGCGTTCCGCTTTTTGGGGCTCGCTTCACGCGCGCGGGCGAGTCAATGCCGCTGCGCCGGCGTCGCGTCCGGCCGAGCGCCCGAAGACGGCGGCCGCGCCGGCGAACGCGAACCCGACGCCGCACACCGCGGTCCACCCGCCCCACGCCCACGCGCTGCCTGCGAGCGCCGCGCCGAGCGCGCCGCCGATGAAGAACAGCCCGACGAACAGCCCGTTCAGGCGGCCGCGTGCGGCCGGGTTCAGCAGGTTGATCGCGCGGCGGCCGATCGTCTGGTCGACGATCACGCCCGCGTCGAGCAGCGCCGCGCCGCCGGCCAGCAGCGCGAGCGCGAGGCCGCGATGCGCGTGCGCGTCGAAGCCGAACCAGCCCGCACCCGCGATCCCGAGCAGGGCGAGCGCCACGAGCATCGTGCCGTGCGCGATCCGCTGCGCGGCCGGCCCGTGACCGCGGTCGCCGGCGCGGCCCGCGAGCGGCGTGACGATCGCGCCGCTCGCGCCGGCGAACGCGAACCATGCGATCCCGTGCAGGTCGAGGCCGAACGGCGGCTGCGCGAGCCGCAGCCCGACCGCGGTCCAGAATGCGCTGAACGCGGCCATCGCGAGCGCGGCCGACAGCGCATGCCGGCGCAGCACCGGCTCGTCGGCCAGCAGGCGCCCCATCGACGCGAGCAGCGCGCGGTAGCCGGTCGTGATCGACGGCGTGCGCGACGGCAGGCGCAGGGCCAGCACGACGGCGATTGCAGCGTTCGCAAGCGCGGCCAGCAGATAGAAGCCGCGCCAGCCGGCCGAGCCCGCGATCAGGCTCGCGAGCGGCCGCGACAGCAGGATGCCGAGCATCAGCCCGCTCATCACGTTGCCGACCGCGCGGCCGCGCTGCGCCTCGGGCGCCATCGACGCGGCCATCGGCACGAGCATCTGGATCACGCTCGACGCGCCACCGGCCACGAGGGTGGCGAGCAGGAACACGGTGCCCGACCGCGTGAACGCGGGCAGCACGAGTGCAGCCGCGCATACGGCCAGCGTCGCGACGATCAGGCGGCGGTTCTCGAGCAGGTCGACGAGCGGCACGAGCAGCACGAGCCCGGCCGCGTAGCCGAGCTGCGGCAACATCGCGACGAGGCCGGCAAGGCCGGGCGGCAGGTGGAGATCGGCGCTGATCGGGCCCGTCAGCGGTTGCGCGGCGAACAGGTCCATCACGATCACGCCGACCGTCGCGGCGAAGAACAGCGTCATGCCCGCGCTCAACGCGGGCGGCGTGCCGGCGGGCGTGCTTTCGGGCATGCGGACGGCGGCGGGGCAAGGGTTGGCGGGACAGTTCATCGGAAGCCTGGCGAGTGGGTCGAAGGAGTCCCCATCGTAGGTGCCTGATGTTTATGCGACAATTGAAATATCTCTAACATGATTATGCGAGTTTGTTTTGAATACGCGTGATCTCCAGGCGTTCGTCGCGGTGGTCGACAGCGGGTCGATGGTCGCCGCGGCCGCGAAGCTCCACCTGACGCAGCCGGGCCTGACACGGCGCGTGCAGAATCTCGAAACGCTGCTCGGCATGTCGCTGCTCGAACGGCAAAGCAAGCCGCTGAAGCCGACTGCCGCCGGGCGCGACGTCTACGCGCTCGCGCGCAACGTGCTGGGCGCGGTCGACGAGCTGATGGCGGCGGGCGCGCCGGACAGCGAGCCGTCCGGCGAGCTGCGCATCGGCGTGCCGCCGTTCCTGTCCGAGCTGGCGCTCGAGCAGCCGATCGACCGGCTGCGCGACGCGTTCGGGCGCCTCACGCTGCGCGTGACGGCCGGCTGGTCGCCGGCGCTGATGCAGGGCGTCGAGCGCGGCACGCTCGACGTCGCGGCCGTGATGGTGCCGGCGAGTTCGGTACTGCCCGATACGTTCACGTCGACGCTGCTCGGCACCCAGCCGACGGTGCTCGTCGCCGCGCGCGACTTTCCGCTGCCCGACGGCCCGTTGTCGATCGACATGCTGTCGCGTTTTCCGTGGGTGCTGAGCCAGGACGGCTGCGGGATGCGTTCGGCGCTGAGCCGCACGCTCGGCGCGGCCGGGCTGCCGTTCGACGTCGCGGTCGAGGCATTCGGCTCGGAGCTGCAGCTGTCGCTGGTCGCGCGCGGCGCGGGCATCGGCATCGCCGCGCCGAACGCGCTGGCGCGCAGCGCGCACCGCGACGCGCTGAGGGTGGTGGAAACGGCGGGACTGGAGACGCGGATCAACGTGTGGATCGTGCACGGCGCGCTGCCGGGCCGGCTGGTGCGGCCCGTCGCGCTGCTGCGCGATGCGCTGGGCGAAGTGCTCGACCGGGAAAACAGGGTGGGGTCAGATGCAGTGAAGGCGATCTAGAGTCGGCATTCGAGGGAAAGTCCGTATTTTCTCTACGGAAATGTTGCATTGCGGAAACCGATTCGCTAGAATTGCACCTGTCTCCTCCATGTCTCCTCTGATATGGATTCAGCCCGCCTCTTAGGCGGGCTTTTTTTTGCCTGCGATTTTGCCGCGGCATGCCATGCGTCGTCCGTCGCGGCGCTCAGAACTTGTACGTCATCCCGACGTAGCTGATGATCGGGTCGGCCTTCAGGTCCGATTTGGATTCCGAGAGCACCGTGCCGTCGGCCGCCTTGATCGTCACCGTCGACGTCGTCTTCAGCGGGATGTACGTCACCGACGCGATCAGCCCGAAATGCTCGGTCATGTTGTACTGCAGGCCGGCGTTGAACACCGGCTGCCATGACGACGACGCCTTCGCCTCCACCGATGTCGTACCCGGCTTGCCCGCGCCCGCCGCGAGAATCGCGCCGAGGTTGTCCTGGGTCTGCTTGATGAAGTTCGTGTTGAGCTGAAGGTCGCTGAACCAGTTGTACGACACGCCGAGGCCGAGGAACGGCCGGAACTTCGCGGTGGCCTGCCCGAAGTAGTACTGCAGCAGCACGGCCGGGCTCCACTGCCGCACGCTCTTCACGATCGGGTTGACCGACGCGAGCCCGATGTTCTGCGTGCCCAGCGCGCCGGCCGGGCCGGGCGGCCTGATCGTGCCCTGGCCCGACACCTTGAACACCGGCGGCACGCCGGCCACCGACGTGACCGCGATGTGATCGGTCAGGAAGTGGCTGACCGTGAGGCCGACGGTGTCGGCGCCGCTCGTGTGCAGCCCGGTGCCCGGCGACGTGAACGACGGCGGCAGCCGCAGCGGCGTGTTGATCGGTGTCGGTGCGACGTTGGTCGTCATCGGCGTGCTGCTCTGCTGCGGCATCACGTGGAACCAGCCCAGCGTGACGACGTTGCTGCCGGCGCTCTGCGCGTGCGCCGCGAGCGGCGCCAGCACGGCGGCGCCGGCCGCCGCGCAGCGTAGGGTTCTCTTCATCACGGCATTTCCCTCCGCTTACTGGACGAATGCGCCGATCGTGAAATACGGCGTCGATCCTGCGTTGTCGAGGAAACCGAACACGCCGCCCGAGAAGATGAACTTGCCGGTCGGCGACGTGCTGCCCGAACCCGTGTGGATTGTCGTGACCGTGCCCGGCACCTTCTGCGTGTAGTCCAGGTCGAGCGCGGTCGCGAGCGATGCCTGCGACGGCTGGAACGGATCGAGCAGCGTGGCCTGCTTGTCGATCAGCGCGGTGGTCCGGTAATCGAACTGGCTGTCGACGCCGATGTATTCACCGTTCTGCGAACCGGCCGCGATGGCCGTCTGCGGCGCGAGGATCGAGATGCTCGATTCGTCGTCGGCGGTGAGGCCCGGCACCCCGTTGCTGTCGGGCGTCGGGTTCGGGTTCGCCACCCCGGTGCGCACGAGAATCGGCACGAGCTGGTTGCGCAGCTTGCCGACGATCATGAAGGCCTTGCCCTGCGGCGTCGCCGACAGCGTCGGTTTCAGCTGGCTCGCATAGTTGTTCGACTGGAATGCGCCGCTGCCGTCCGCCGACTGCACGAAGTTCGTGCCGCGCTGCGTGCACGCGCCGCCGGCGAACTGGCCGGTCGAGTCGCACTTGGTCCAGGTGCCGTCGGCGTTGATCGTCACCTTCGCGTCGATCGATGCCGGCGCGAAGTTCTGCGACGGCACTTCACCGAAGCCCGTGTGACTGTACGTGCCCGCCACCTTCGTGATGTCGGTTTCGATCGACGAGAAGCCGATGAACGGGTAGTACGGGAATTTCGTGTCGGGCACCGCGGCCTGGCCGAGCACGCCGTTGAACTGGATCTCCTTGCCGGGAATCGTGCCGCCCGCGACGCCCATGCCGACGAAGATGCGCGCCGGGCGCGACGGATCGAGGCTCGCGCCGTTCAGGCGGAATGCGCACTGGTTCAGCTTGTTGGTCGGCAGCAGCGTTTCCTGCGTGAGCGTGCCGCTGTCGACGGTGCCCGCGCGGGTCGGCACGACGGTGCCGGTCGTTTGCGGAACCGGCGATTCGACATAGGTGACCTGCCAGGTCATCTTGGTCGTGTCGAGCTGGACCTTGGCGAGCTCGCCGCTGCCCGCGCCGCCCGTAAACACGGTGGTGTAGTCGAGCGAGGCAGGGCAGAGCCGGTCTTCGACGAGCGGGGGCGGATTGTCGCCGCCGCTGCCGCCGCAGGCAGAAAGAAGGGGGGCGGCAAGGGCCGCCGCCAGAATGAGGTTGCGCTTCATGTTGCTCCTCCAGATTTGTCTTGTGCGGCGGCCAGCTCCCTGTCGGCCGCTTCTGTTGCTTGTGCTCGTCCTGCCTGCGCCGTGCCGCGCGCTCGTGCGTCACGCGACGGCGGCCAGCCCGCCGTCGCGTCCTCGTCCGCTACTTGCTGATCTGCGCGCCCACGCCGAAGTACGGTGTCGACGAAGTCGTCGAATTCGCCGACGTCGACGTGACGCCGCCGTTCACCGTGCCCTGGATCAGCGCCGCGTACAGCCCGCCCGTCGCGATCACGACGCCAGTTGCGGACGGGTAGTTCGTGCCGGGCGGCGGCTTCGGCGTCGTCGTCGCGTTCAGCAGGCCCGGCGTCGCCTGGCCGTAGTCGAGCGTGAAGCCGTCTTCCTCGACCTGCGTGCTCGGGTTGATGAACGACGCGTTGCTGCCGCGGATCAGGGCCGCCGTGTACTTGAAGTTCGAGTCCGCGCCCGCGTAGCCGCCGTCGATCGCGCCCGACTGGATCGCCGTTGCCGCACCGAGCACCGCGATGCCCGATTCGTCGTCGACCTGCGCGTCGGTATGCAGCGGCGGCGTGCCGAGGTTCACGTTGCCCGTACGCACGATCACCGGCACCGTCGCGCCGTTGAGCTGGCCGATCACCATGTGCGCGGTGGCCGACTTGCCGGTCGCGCCGACGATCGGCAATTGCGTCTGCGGCAGCGTCTGCGGCGCCTTCGTGCTGTCGAAGTAGCCGCCGTTCGCGCTCGTCTTCCACGGGTCGCCGGTCGTCTGGCAGCCGCCCGAGCCGCTCGACGTGCACGCGCCGTTCGCATCGAACGTCTCGCTCGAGTTCGTGCCTTTCGTCGCGTAGTCGCCCGACGGCACCAGGTGGTAGATCAGCGCGTTGTACGTGCCCGGCAGCTTCGACAGGTCGGTCGTCGTGTTAGCGAAGCCGAGGAACGGATAGAAGTCGAAGTGACGGTTCGGCACCTTGCCGACGTCCTTTGCCACCACGATCGGGCCGATGGCGATCGTCAGCCCGTCGTACTGGATCGTCGCGCCGGGAATGCCGCCGCCCGCGACACCCATGCCGACCAGCAGCATCGGCGGGTTCGCCCGGTTGAAGTCGGCGGCCGTCGAGTACGTGGCGCCGCCCGGCGCCTTGCCCGTGCCCGGCGTGAGGATGAACGCGCAGCGCGTCTGCTCGGCGGTCGGCAGCGTGCCGGTCGGCGGGTGCATGACCGCACCGGTGATCGTCGTGCCGGCGCGGCTCGGCGTGACCGTGCCGGTCGCGAGCGGAATCGGCGATTCGAGCCACTTGAGCGTGTAGGTCATCGCCACGGCGTCGATGTTGACGCTGACGATCTCGCCGCTACCGGCGCCGCCGAGGTACGTGCTCTTCACGATGTCCGCGTTGGCCGGGCACAGCGCGCCGTTGACGGGCTGCGAAGGCGGCGGCCCTTGCGTGCCGCAGCTCGATCCGGAACATTGGGGCGCATTGATCGGCGCGGGTGCGCCGCCGTCCCCCCCACCACATGCAACCAGGAAAGGGGCAATGGCAAAGGCCGTTGCCACCCCCTTCGATAAGGCGTGCGACATGCCGCTGTCTCCAATCGTTTAATTGTGCGAGCTAATGTCGCTGCCTGGATTTTTGCTGTCAATTGATGAACCCGTCTAAAAAAGGCGATTGAAACGGGCATCGTGTTTTGAATCCTTGTCTGACACGGTATTCAGTAAGAATTAAAACGTGCGACAGGCTGCCTGAAGCTGCCGGAGTGGGGAATGTGCGACGCCGGACAGGCCGGCGAAGAGCCTTCCTGCGTATAACGGCAGCGTTTAAAGCGGTCGGTATCCGGTTTATCCCTATTCGGGATTGACTGGATAAAGAGGGGGTGGAATTAATTCACTGGTAATCGCGCAATCGAAAGCTTGTAAATATTTGTAAATGCGCGATCGGTAATTTTTTTATATATTGCGTGATACCGGTAAATAAAAAGCCGGCCAGTGGCCGGCTTTGCATTGCATGCGATGTTGAATCAGCGTTTGAGACCCGCATCCTCGGCCGCGCCGATGTTCAGGTTCATGCACTGGATCGCGGCGCCCGATGCGCCCTTGCCGAGGTTGTCGAGGCGCGCGACCGTGACGAAGCGCTCTTCGTTGCCGAACACGAACAGGTCGACACGGTTCGTGTCGTTGTTCGCCTGCACGTCGAAGAAGCCGCCGTCGAGGTTCGCGTCCGCATCGAACGGCGCGACGCGCACGAAGGCTTCGTCCGCGTAGTACTCGGCGAACACGCGCTGCACGTCCTGCGGCGTCGCGCGTTTCGCGAGCTGCCCGGGCGTGAAGTAGGTCGTCACCGCGAGGCCCTTCAGGAACGGGCCGACGATCGGCGTGAAGATCGGCGGGTTCGCGAGGCCCGTGTGCGCGGCCATTTCCGGCAGGTGCTTGTGCGTGAGGCCGAGCGCGTACGGGCGCGGGCTCGCGAGTTTGCTGCCCGGCGCCGCGCTTTCGTAGTCGGCGATCATCGACTTGCCGCCGCCGCTGTAGCCGGTGATCGAGTAGCTGTGCGCGGCGAATGTCGGTGCGACGATGCCCGCATCGACGAGCGGACGCATCGCGAGCACGAAGGCCGATGCATGGCAGCCCGGCACCGCGATGCGCTTCGACGTCCGAATCTTCTCGCGCTGCGCGCGGGTCAGTTCCGGCAGGCCGTAGGCCCAGTCGGCGCTGGTGCGGAACGCGGTGCTCGCGTCGATCAGCGTCGTGTTCGGGTTCTCGACGAGCGACGCCGATTCGCGCGACGCGACATCCGGCAGGCACAGGAACGTGACGTCCGACGCGTTGATCAGGCGGCGGCGCTCTTCGACGTCCTTGCGCTTCGCTTCATCGATGCGCAGGATCTCGATGTCGCTGCGTGCCGACAGGTATTCGAAGATCTTGAGGCCGGTCGTGCCTTCCTGGCCGTCGACAAAAACTTTGGTGCTCATTTCGCTCTCACTGAATGAAACGGGGCCCGCGCCCTGAATCCGCCATTTTAAGACGTCATCCGGCGGGCCTGCATCGCGCGGGTCGAAAAAAAGACGGCCGGCGGGCCGTCTTGTGTCCCTTTGACGCACACCGGCGCGCTCATCGGCGCGCCCACCGGCGCGTGCTCAGCCGCGGCCGGCGACCCAGCGGGCCGTCGCTTCGGCGACCCGCCGGCCGAATGCCTTCCCTGTTTCGAGGTCGCCCGGCAGCGGGCCTTCGTCGGGCGTCGCATCGGCCGGCGACTGCGCGAGCAGGCCCGTCGAGCCGCCCAGGTAGTTGATGTCGTTGCGCGTGGCCGCCTTCGAGTTGGCCGGCATCAGGCTCGTGCCGACCCACACCATCCCATGCTGCATCGACAGCGTGACGAAGTATTGAATCGTCGAGAACTTGTCGCCGTTCATGGTCGCGGAGTTCGTGAAGCCCGCGGCGATCTTGTCCTTCCATTTCTGCGTGAACCACGCTTTCGACGTTGCATCGGCGAATTGCTTGAACTGCGCCGACGGGCCGCCCATGTAGGTCGGTGCCCCGAAGACGATCGCGTCGGCCGCGTCGAGCGCGGCCCAGCCCGCGTCGTCGACGTCGCCGACCGCGAGCAGGCGCACGGTCGCGCCGGCGTCCTGCGCGCCCGCGTGAACGGCCTCGGCCAGTTTCTGCGTGTGACCGTAGCCGCTGTGATAGACGATGACGATGTTCGACATGAGGCGTTCTCCGGAAAGGAACGGGAACGGCGGCCGCAGCGGCACGCCGCGTCACGCGTCGCCGGCCGGCGACGCGACGGATGCGCGGCGTGGCGCCGCGACCGGTGACGACGAGTCTAGCAAGCCGAAATGACGCGAAAACACGCGGGCGCGGAATACGCCCGGAGTACGCCAGTGCGCGGCGGCAGGCAATCGCGGCGGCGCGCGGCAGGGGGCGATGCCCGCCGGGTGCCCGTCACCCGTTATTGCCCGTAGTTGACCGTGAGTTGCGCGGTGCCGATCGCCAGCGTGCCGATCTCGTGCTCGAACATCGGCGCGGGGCGCCCCTGCGCGACGCGCAGGTCGTCACCCTTCAGCGCGTAGACGGTGACCACGTAGCGGTGCGGCTTGCCGGGCGGCGGGCACGGGCCGCCGTAACCGTCGATTCCGAAGTCGTTGCGCGCTTCGCTTGCACCGATGCGCCGCAGGAAGCCGGATGCGCTCGCATCGGCGGGCAGGCTCGTGACCGTCGCGGGAATGCCCGCCACGGCCCAGTGCCACCAGCCGTGCCCCGGCGCGTCGGGATCGAAGATCGTGACCGCGTAGCCGCGCGTGCCGGGCGGCGGGTTGTGCCAGGCGAGCTGCGGCGAGTGGTTGCCGCCCTTGCAGTCGCCGCGGTCGAACACGTTCGCGGCACGGACGCGCCCGCCCGGCGTCAGGTCGTCGCTCGTCACGGTGAACGCGCCTTCTGCATGCGCGGGCACGACAGCGAACGCGGCGGCATAAAGGAGGACGAGGTGGGCGAAGAGAGCGAGGAGGGCGGCAAGGAACGGCGACGGGCGACCCGATGGCGCAGGCGGAGTGATCCGGCGATCCACACGCATATGGCGCTTCTCCCGTCACGTGGGCCGGACCGATGCTTCCGGCGTTGTTGGCGTTGTGCGTTGCCCGCGCAGCTGATGGCGACGATGGATCAAGTCTAGCATTAGGGTTCGATGAGCGATGCACGCCGCGACCCATGGTCGCGATCGTTTGCTGCGCGAATCGGCGGACGAAAAAAAACCGCCCGCGATGAAGCGGGCGGTTCGTTCAGCCAGGACGCCGGCCTGCGGGCCGGCGCGGCGTCATTCCTTCGGGGCCGTCGCGCCGCCGTGCGCCGCCGACCACTCGGCCGGTGCGTGCAGGAATTTCTCGACTTCGTCGAGCGTCTTCGTCTCGAAGTAGCCCGAAGCCTTCGCGACGCGCAGCACGTCCCACCACGTGGCGAGCGCGTGCAGGTCGACGTCGATGTCCTTCAGGACCGACACGCTTTCCTTGAAGATGTCGTAGTGGAACAGCACGAAGCAGTGGTTCACGGTCGCGCCCGCGGTGCGCAGCGCGTTGACGAAGTTGATCTTGCTGCGGCTGTCGGTCGTCAGGTCTTCCACGAGCAGCACGCGCGAGCCTTCTTCCAGATGGCCTTCGATCTGCGCGTTGCGGCCGAAACCCTTCGGCTTCTTGCGCACGTACTGCATCGGCACCATCATCCGGTCCGCGATCCATGCCGCGAACGGGATGCCGGCCGTCTCGCCGCCCGCCACCGCGTCGATCTGCTCGAAGCCGATGTCGCGCGTGATCGTCGTTTCAGCCATTTCCATCAGCGCGCGGCGCACGCGCGGATACGAAATCAGCTTGCGGCAGTCGATATAGACGGGGCTTGCCCAGCCGGACGTGAAGATGAACGGTTTTTCTGCGTTGAAGTGCACTGCCTGCACTTCGAGCAGGATTTTGGCGGTCGTATCCGAGATCGACTGACGATCGTAGCCTGTCATGGGCATTCCTTGGGTGATGAGCGAAGAGCGGGCGCGGGCCCGGTGGCGCAGCAAGGGGAACCTGCCCTGGGGGCCGGGGCGCGATCGGAGGGCCAATCGCATCGCTGCGCGCGTAGCCCGCTATTTTACCCGATTCAGGCCGGTTTTCGGCGGAATTCACGCGGGTTCGCCGCTCGGCTCACCACCGGCGAAACAAACGGGGCGGGACCGCTCGCGCTGATGCGGAGGATGCGGCGCTGCACCAACGGAGGTCATTTAGGGGGTGTACACTAGGCGACCCTTAGAAATCGTTCAGTACTTTGTACTTTCCTCTTGCCATCCGCCAAGGTTCGATGGCGTGCCGACCCGGCGCGCTGCGTGCCGTCTCGCAGTCGACCATCCCCTCGATTCAAGCAGACGCGGCCCAAGGTGCTGTGTACTGAACCGTCAATATTTCGCATGTCTCTCGCAGGTCAATCATGGACGAACAACTGAAGCAGGCGGCACTCGCCTATCACCAGAATCCGAAACCCGGCAAGATTTCGGTCACCCCGACCAAGCCGCTGTCGAACCAGCTCGATCTGTCGCTCGCGTATTCGCCGGGCGTCGCCGCTGCGTGCGAAGCGATCCACGCCGATCCGCTCGATGCGCAGAAGTACACGTCGCGCGGCAACCTCGTCGGCGTCATCACGAACGGTACGGCCGTGCTGGGCCTCGGCAACATCGGCCCGCTGGCCGCGAAGCCGGTGATGGAAGGCAAGGGCTGCCTCTTCAAGAAATTCGCGGGCATCGACGTGTTCGACATCGAACTGTCGGAATCCGACCCCGACAAGCTCGTCGAGGCGATCGCGATGCTCGAGCCGACGCTCGGCGGCATCAACCTCGAGGACATCAAGGCGCCGGAATGCTTCTACATCGAGCAGAAGCTGCGCGAGCGCATGAAGATCCCCGTCTTCCACGACGATCAGCACGGCACCGCGATCATCGCGTCGGCCGCGATCCTGAACGGCCTGAAGGTCGTCGGCAAGAAGCTCGCCGAAGTGAAGCTCGTGTGCTCGGGCGCGGGCGCCGCAGCGATCGCGTGTCTGGACCTGCTGGTGAACCTGGGTCTCACGAAGTCGAACATCCTCGTCGCCGATTCGAAGGGCGTGATCTACGAAGGGCGCGGCAATCTCGATCCGTCGAAGCAGCGCTATGCGGCGACCACCGACGCACGCACGCTCGCCGACGCAATCGTCGGCGCGGACGTGTTCCTCGGCTGCTCGAGCGCGGGCGTGCTGAAGCAGGACATGGTCAAGACGATGGGCGACAAGCCGCTGATCCTGGCGCTCGCGAACCCTGAACCGGAAATCCGCCCGGAAGACGCGAAGGCCGTGCGCCCGGACGCGATCGTCGCGACCGGCCGTTCGGACTACCCGAACCAGGTCAACAACGTGCTGTGCTTCCCGTTCATCTTCCGCGGCGCGCTCGACGTCGGCGCGACGACGATCACGGAAGAAATGAAGCTCGCGTGCGTGCGCGCGATCGCCGAACTGGCGGAAGAAACCGACCAGAGCGAGGAAGTCGCGAAGGCATATGAAGGCCACTCGCTCGAATTCGGGCCGGACTACCTGATTCCGAAGCCGTTCGATCCGCGCCTGATCATCAAGATCGCGCCGGCCGTCGCGCAAGCCGCGATGGATTCGGGCGTCGCCACGCGTCCGATCCAGGACATGGATGCCTACCGCGAGCAGCTCGGCGCGACCGTCTACCGCACCGGCATGGTGATGCGCCCGGTGTTCGCGACCGCGAAGCAGAAGCAGGCGCGCATCGTGTTCGCCGAAGGCGAGGACGAGCGCGTGCTGCGCGCCGCGCAGTTCGTGCTGCAGGAAAAGATCGCGAAGCCGATCATCATCGGCCGTCCGTCGGTCGTCGACATGCGCCTGCAGAAGATCGGCTCGAAGCTCAAGGCCGGCACCGATTTCGAAATCGTCGATCCGGAAGACGATGCGCGCTACCACCGCTACTGGCAGGCGTATCAGGAGATCGGCGCGCGCGACGGCGTGACGCCGGAAGTCGCGAAGGCCGCGATGCGCAAGTTCAACACGCTGATCGGCACGATGCTCGTGCACCTGGGCGATGCGGACGGGATGATCTGCGGGATGATCGACACGTTCCACAGCCACCTGAAGTTCATCGAGCAGGTGCTGGGCCGCGCGAAGGGCGCCGAGCACTTCGCCGCGATGAACCTACTGATGCTGCCGGGCCGCAACCTGTTCGTATGCGACACGTACGTGAACGAGCTGCCGAGCGCCGAACAGCTCGCCGACATGACGATCCAGGCCGCGGCCGAGATCGAGCGCTTCGGCATCGCGCCGAAGGCCGCGCTGCTGTCGAACTCGAACTTCGGCAGCGCGCCGTCGGCGTCGTCGCGCCGGATGGGCGAGGCCCGCAAGCTGATCGTCGAACGTGCGCCGAACCTGGAAGTCGACGGCGAAATGCACGGCGACGCGGCGCTGTCGGAAATGATCCGCAAGCAGGCGTTCCCCGGCACGACGCTGTCGGGCGAAGCGAACCTGCTGATCATGCCGAACGTCGAAGCGGCGAACATCGCGTACAACCTGCTGAAGATGGTCGGCGGCGAAGGCGTGACGGTCGGTCCGTTCCTGCTCGGCGCGGCGAAGCCGGTCCACATCCTGACGCCGGCTGCGACCGTGCGCCGGATCATCAACATGACGGCCGTTGCCGCCGCGAACGTGAACACGAAGTAAGTCCACGCCCGCGTGTGTCGCGCTTCAGGCGCGGCGCAAGGAAAAACGCCACGGAACCTGCGTTCCGTGGCGTTTTTTTTATTGCGAATCGCCGGCCGGGGCGGGCGTTCGAACCGCGAATGCCCGCGCCCGTCGGTTGGCCGTCACGCGACCTGCTGGTGCGACTGGCCGCCTGCCGGCGCCCGCCACTTCGCGAGCAGCGTGCTCCACTTCTGGCGTACCGCGCGCAGGTTGTTCTCCTTCACGTGGCCGTAGCCGCGAATGCCGTCCGGCAGCGCCGCGAGCTCGAGGGCGAGCGGGCGGTTGGCCGCGTTCAGCCTGGCCAGCACTTCGTCGATCAGCGCTTCGTACTCGCCGATCAGCGCGCGCTCGGAGCGGCGTTCCTCGGTGCGGCCGAACGGGTCGAGCGCCGTGCCGCGCAGGAACTTCGCCTTCGCGAGCCAGCGGAAGGCCGTCATCATCCACGGGCCGTACGCCTTCTTCACCAGATGGCCGTGTGAGTCCGTCTTCGCGAACAGCGGCGGCGCGAGGTGGAATTTCAGCTTCCAGTCGCCTTCGAACTGCGCGGACAGGCGTGCGAGGAACGCGGGATCGGACTGCAGCCGCGCGACCTCGTATTCGTCCTTGTACGCCATCAGCTTGAACAGGTTGCGGGCGACTGCTTCAGTCAGCTGCTCCTGCACCGTGTCGCCGTCCGCCAGTGCACGCTCGGCGGCGCGCACCTTGTCGACGAACGCCGCGTAGCGCGCCGCATACGCGGCGTTCTGGTACGCGGTGAGGAATTCCACGCGCTTCGCGATCAGTGCGTCGACCGCCTTCTTCGTGTGCAGCGCGATCACCGTGGCGCCTTGCGCGGGGCGCGCATCGCCGGCCGCGGCCTGCTTCACGCTCGCCAGGTCGTACGCGGCGCGGCGGCCCCAGTCGAATGCCGCACGGTTCTTCTCGACCGATACCGCATTCAGCTCGATCGCGCGGACGAGCGACACGAGCGTGAGCGGCAGCCAGCCTTTCTGCCATGCGTAGCCGAGCACGAACGGGTTCGTGTAGATCGCGTCGCCGAGCAGCGCGACCGCGAAGCGGTTCGCGTCGATGAAGTCGACCGCTTCGCCGGCCGCCGCGCGGATGTCGTTCTCGGCGGACAGGCCCGGGAATGCCCAGTTCGGGTTCTTGATGAACTCGGCGGTCGGCGTCTGCGCGCTGTTGACGACCACGCGCGTCGCGTCGTGCCGCATCCGCGACGTGCACTCGTCGCCGGCCGTGACGATCGCGTCGCAGCCGATCACGAGGTCGGCTTCGCCCATCGCGATCCGCGTCGCGTGGATGTCGGTCGGCGCGTGCGAGATCTGCACGTGGCTCATCACGGCGCCGCCCTTCTGCGCGAGGCCGGTGACGTCGAGCACGGTCACGCCCTTGTTCTCCAGGTGCGCGGCCATCCCGAGCAGCGCGCCGATCGTGACGACGCCCGTGCCGCCGACGCCCGTGACGAGCACGCCGTATGCGCGGTCGATGTCCGGCAGCGTCGGTTCGGGAATGGGCGGCAGTGCGTTGCCGTCGACCGACACGGCTTTCGGCTTCTTCAACTGGCCGCCCTCGACCGTGACGAAGCTCGGGCAGAAGCCCTTCACGCACGAGAAATCCTTGTTGCAGCTCGACTGGTTGATCTGGCGCTTCGTGCCGAATTCGGTTTCCAGCGGCTCGACCGACAGGCAGTTCGACTGCACCGAACAGTCGCCGCAGCCTTCGCACACCGCGTCGTTGATCACGACGCGCTTCGCCGGGTCCGGATAGGTGCCGCGCTTGCGGCGGCGGCGCTTCTCGGTCGCGCAGGTCTGGTCGTAGATCAGGATCGTCGTGCCTTCGATCTCGCGCAGCTCGCGCTGCACGTCGTCGAGCTGGTCGCGATGATGGATCGGCACGCCCGGCGCGAGCAGCGCCTTCTGGCTGTCGTACTTCTCCGGCTCGTCGGTGACGATCACGATCTTCTTCGCGCCTTCCGACGCGAGCTGGTGCGTGATCTGCGGCACCGTCAGCACGCCGTCGACCGGCTGGCCGCCCGTCATCGCGACGGCGTCGTTGTAGAGGATCTTGTAGGTGATGTTCGCTTTCGACGAGATCGCCGCGCGCACCGCCAGCAGGCCCGAGTGGAAATAGGTGCCGTCGCCGAGGTTCGCGAACACGTGCTTCTCGTCCGTGAACGGCGCCTGGCCGATCCACGGCACGCCTTCGCCGCCCATCTGGCTGAAGGTGCTCGTGTTGCGGTCCATCCATACGGTCATGTAGTGGCAGCCGATGCCGGCGATCGCACGCGAGCCTTCCGGCACGTTGGTCGACGTGTTGTGCGGGCAGCCCGAGCAGAACCACGGCTTGCGCTCGGTCTGCACGTGCGGCTTCGCGAGCGCCATTTCCTTCGCGTTGATCACCGCGAGCCGCGCGGCGATGCGCGCGCGCACGTCGGACGGCAGCTCGAACTTCTCGAGGCGCGTCGCGATCGCCTTCGCGATGATCGCGGGCGACAGCTCGTAGTGCGCGGGCAGCAGCCAGTTGCCCATCGGCACCGACCATTCGCCGCCGGCGCCGTCTTTTTCGTCGAACTTGCCGAACACGCGCGGCCGCTGGCCGTCGGGCCAGTTGTACAGCTCTTCCTTGATCGCGTATTCGAGGATCTGGCGCTTTTCCTCGACGACGAGGATTTCGTCGAGGCCGCGCGCGAATGCCTGGGCGCCCTGCGCTTCGAGCGGCCACACGCAGCCGACCTTGTAGAGCCGGATGCCGATCCGCGCGCAGGTTTCGTCGTCGAGGCCGAGGTCGGTCAGCGCCTGGCGCACGTCGAGGTAGGCCTTGCCGCCGGTCATGATCCCGAAGCGCGCGTTCGGAGAATCGATTTCGATGCGGTCGAGCTTGTTCGCGCGCACATAGGCGAGCGCCGCGTACCACTTGTAGTCGAGCAGCCGCGCTTCCTGCACGAGCGGCGGGTCGGGCCAGCGGATGTTCAGGCCGCCTTCCGGCAGGATGAAGTCGGTCGGCAGCACGATCTCGGTGCGATGCGGGTCGATGTCGACCGATGCCGACGATTCGACGACGTCCGTCACGCACTTGAGCGCGACCCACAGGCCCGAGTAGCGGCTCATCGCCCAGCCGTGCAGACCGAAATCGAGATATTCCTGCACGTTGGACGGGAACAGCACGGGCAGCCCGCAGGCCTTGAAGATGTGTTCGGACTGGTGTGCGAGCGTCGACGATTTTGCCGCGTGGTCGTCGCCGGCGAGCACCAGCACGCCGCCGTGCTGCGACGAGCCGGCCGAGTTCGCGTGCTTGAAGACGTCGCCGGTGCGGTCGACGCCCGGGCCCTTGCCGTACCACATGCCGAACACGCCGTCGTGCTTCGCGCCGGGGTACAGGTTCACCTGCTGCGAGCCCCACACGGCGGTGGCGGCGAGATCTTCGTTGAGGCCGGGCTGGAAGACGATCTGGTGGGCTGCCAGGTGCTGCTTGGCTTTCCAGAGCGACAGATCGAGGCCGCCGAGCGGCGAGCCGCGGTAGCCGGAGATGAAGCCGGCCGTATTGAGACCGGCGGCGCGGTCGCGTTCCTGCTGGAGCATCGGCAGGCGTACGAGGGCCTGGATGCCGCTCATGTACGCGCGACCGCGCTCAAGTGTGTATTTGTCGTCAAGCGTGACGGACTTCAGCGCGGCTTCTAGCGACGCGCGTTGGTCTGCGTCTAGCGGGGCATTCATTAACTGTCTCCTCCACCCGGTCTGGGATCACCAAAACTTCGGTTGCGTCGGCATCTTTTGGATGCGTCGGCAGTGGCCGGCATGTTCGCCGGTTTTAAGCGATGGTAGCACTGGGGCAAACCCGCCGCCCATCGGTTGGAATGCCGGGAGAGCCGCGGCGGCGCACCGTAAAAAAGGGGCTGAATCATGCGTTACATCATGTAAAAGCATGTAAGGCCGCGTTCATCTGCGCGCAAATGCCGTTAATCTTGTCGGCCTGCCGGAGGTGCCCGGTCGCGTCGGGCTGTTTCGACGCATCGGGGAGGCGCCGGCAGTTTTACAGGAGGTGCAATGAACACACGTCATATCCAGAGTTTCCTGATCGTGTCCGCCGCGTTTTTCTCGATGACCGGCCCGGTGCACGCGCGAGGCGCGAGCGCACTGGCGGCAGCCGGCGCGCAGATGCAGCAGATCGCGCCGGCCCAGGACGCCGTCGCGCAGCCGTCGGCCGAGCGCGCCGTCGCGTCGAAGGCGAACGCGCGTTGATCCGTTCGCGCGGCCGGCGGGCCGCGCCGGAATGAAAAAAGGGCGGGAATCCTCGGATTCCCGCCCTTTTTCTTTGTGCCGCCGGATCGGGCGGGTTGCCGGGTTGCCCCGGGCAGCCGCCCGCCGGATGCGTCAGGCCTTGTCCTGCACGACGCCGCGACGGATCTGGTCGAGCTCGATCGATTCGAACAGTGCCTTGAAGTTGCCTTCGCCGAAGCCCTGGTTGCCCTTGCGCTGGATGATCTCGAAGAAGATCGGTCCGATCTGGTTCTCGGTGAAGATCTGCAGCAGCAGGTCGTCGCGCGCGCCGTCGATCAGGATCTTGCGCTTTTTCAGTTCGTCCAGCGATTCGCCGTGGTTCGGCACGCGGCGGTCGACCAGTTCGTAATACGTGTCGATCGTGTCGAGCAGCTTCACTTCCTTGCTGCGCAGGCCGTCGACCGCCCGGTAGATGTCGCTGGCGCCGAGCGCGATGTGCTGGATGCCTTCGCCGTGGTATGCGTCGAGGTATTCCTGGATCTGGCCGGCCGTATCCGAGCCTTCCTCGTTGATCGGGATGCGGATCTTGCCGCACGGCGACGTCATCGCCTTCGACTTCACGCCCGTCACCTTGCCTTCGATGTCGAAGTAGCGCACTTCGCGGAAGTTGAACAGGCGCTCGTAGAACTCGGCCCATTCCTGCATGCGGCCGCGATGCACGTTGTGCGTCAGGTGGTCGATATAGGTGAGGCCGTGGCCGACCGGGTTCGGGTTCGCGCCGGCGATCGGCTCGAAGTCGACGTCGTAGATGCTGATGTCGCCGATTGCGCCCGGCTGCGCGCCGTTCTTGCCGCGCCAGCGGTCGACGAAGTAGATCAGCGAATCGCCGATGCCCTTGATCGCCGGGATGTTCAGCTCCATCGGGCCCGTCTTGTTGTCGAAGCCCCATGCGCCGAGTTCGAGCGCGCGCTTGTACGCCTTCGCGGCGTCCTGCACGCGGAACGCGATCGCGCAGATCGACGGGCCGTGCAGGCGCGCGAAGCGTTGGGCGAACGAATCGGGTTCGGCGTTGATGATGAAGTTGATGTCGCCCTGGCGGTACAGCGTCACGTCCTTGTGGCGGTGGCGCGCGATCGCGGTGAAACCCATCCGTTCGAACAGCTGTCCGAGCGCTTTCGGGTCCGGCGCCGTGTATTCGATGAATTCGAAGCCGTCGGTGCCGACGGGGTTGTCCCAGTTCGGGATCTGCATGGCGTGTCTCCTGTGGGGGCGATCGGCCGCGGCGACGTGCGCCTGTCCGGCCTGGTTCGATGTCGAACGTGGCACACGCGGCAGCGTGCGCGACGAATCGGTACGTGCGACAGAGTGTAGCGGGCAGTCGCGAGCGTAAACTTGCGAACTTGATCGCCCGAACCTACGATGGCGCAATTTCCAGTCTTGAAATAATCATTGGGGGGCAGAAGATGGCGCACGCCGAATTGGATGCCATCGACCGGCGGATTCTCGCAATTCTCCAGGAGAACGGGCGCCTGTCGAACCAGGAGATCGCCGAGCGCGTGAACCTGTCGCCGAGCCCGTGCCTGCGGCGGATCAGGCGGCTCGAGGAGATCGGCGTGATCACCGGTTATGTCGCGCTGCTGAATCCGCAGAAGCTCGGGCTCGACCTGCTCGCGTACGTGAGCGTGCGGCTCGAGAAACGCGGCGGCCTGGCGCCGGTGCGGGTCGACGAAACGTCGGCGCGCGCGGGCGCGACCCATGCGGAGCTGTTTCGTGCGGCCGTGCAGACCTGGCCGGAAGTGGTCGCGTGCCACGCGATGACGGGGGACATGGATTACCTGCTGCGCGTGCAGGTCGAGGACATGGCGCATTTCTCCCGCTTCGTGCAGGAGCATTTGCTGCATCACCCGTCGGTGATCGACGTGAAGACGAGCTTTTCGCTCGAATGCTTCAAGGAGACGACGGCGTTGCCGATTCGGTCGGTGCGCTAGTTGCGCGGCGGGGGAGGGAGGGGGCCGGGCGCGCGGAAGGCGCGGCCCGGCTGGCTGACGTTACGCCGTCAGGGCGGCGGGCATCAGCGATTCGATGAACTTCGTGGTGCGGCGCGCCTGGCGCTTCATCGCGTAGTCGAACACCGCGGCCTGCTCTTGCAGCATCTCGGCGATGATCGTCGAGTGGTCGGCCGGCGGCAGCGACAGGTACGCATCGGCCTCGCCGTACGCATACTCGATCCGCATCCCGGATTTCTTCGCGATGTGCATCATCGTCGCGTTACGCGACAGGCAGTGCATGTACAGCGTCGTCACGTGCGTGTTGCGGCTGCGGATCGCCGCGCGTTCGAACAGCTTCGAGCCGACACCGCGGCCGCGTGCGCTTTCGAGCACCGACACGCCGAATTCGGCCGTGCGCTTGTCGCCCTCGGCCGGCAGGTAGGCCAGGTGGCCGACGCCGATCAGTTCGAGGTCGTGGTCGAACACGCCGAACACGGTGTCGCGACCGAAGTCGATCGTGCGGACATAGTTCTCGAGCACGTGGTCGGGCACCATCTGGCCGAAGCGCAGCAGGCGGTCCTCTTCGTCGAGCGAGAGAAAGTGGGTGAGCATCTGCTCACGGTCTTTGGAAGCCAGTTCCCTGACGAGAACCGGCGCAGTACCGGCGGTGCCGACGACATCGGCAGAGCCGTTGAATCGCGTGTTCATCGTGGGTTCCTCAATGTGTGACCGTACAGCGGGTTGTGCAATGCAGCAGCATTTTACCCGACCGTCAGCCCTCGGATTGGGGAAAACCCGTATTTAACGATGTTTGAGCTGGAGGATGAATTCTAAATCCGCTTAGTTAATCCGCTATCTATTTGATTTTAAACGGATTTAAAATTCATCATATGAAACGCGCGGCGGGCGGTCGCAGTGTGCCCGTCGCGCAACGCTTGCTGCTGCGCGGCAATCAGGCGGCCGTCGACAGCCCGCGTTCGATCAGGTCGATCACCTGCTCGGCGAAGTCGCGGTAGCCGAGGCGGCCGCCGGGCTTCAGCCACGTGAACGTCCAGTTGATCATCCCGAACACCATCATCGTCACGGAAGTCTGGTTTTCCTTCGAGATGCGGTCCGGGTACGCGCGCGCCAGCTGTCGCGTGAATGCCGCGACGATGTCGCGCTGGCGGTCGAGCACGATTTCGCGCTGCGCGTCCTCGAGATACTTCACGTCGTTGAGCAGCGCGACGTGGCGGCTGTGCGATGTTTCGTATTCGGCGAGGAACGCGCGCACAAGCTCCGCGAACGCGTCGCGCTCGCTGAGGCCGCGCCGCTGGCTCGCCCCTTCGACCTCGGCGATGATCAGCATCAGCCGTTTCGTGTAGCGGTCGAGCAGGTCGAACAGGATCGCTTCCTTGCTCTCGTAATAGTGATAGAGGCGTGCTTTCGACGTGCCGCTCGCGGTCGCGAGATCGGACATCGACGTGCTCGGATAGCTCGTCTGCGCGAATTTGTCGGCGGCCAGATCGAGGATCTGCTCGCGCTGGGATTCGTGGTCGGGCGCTCGGGTACGGGCCATGGTCGAATGCGGAAGATTAGCGGTGCGTGGCGGCCGCGCGGGCCGCGCGCACCTGCGTGGAGGAGAGGGCGTCGGGCGTGTCGTCCTGCAGCTCGAGCCGGCCGGCCGCCGCGAGTTCGCGGCAGCGCCACCAGGCGATCGAGTCGCTGACGAACAGCCCGCCGCGATCGGCGTCGGCCATGATGCTGCCGACGAGGCGCCGCGCGGGCAGCCAGTCGGTTTCCGCGCGCGCGAGGATCAGCGCGTCGAGTTCTTCATAGTGGCCGCTCTTGATCGTGTTGCTGACCCAGTAGCGCAGTTCGGCGTTCTGGTGCTTCGCCTCCTGCCATTCGAGCGCGAGGCGGCCGATGCGCAGCACCGAGATCGGCGCGGCCACCGGACGCTTGCGCGCCAGTTCGGCGGGCGAGAACATGCCGGTCGCGCATGCCTGGTCGGTGCGCGACAGCGACGCGCGCTGCGCCGGGTCGAGGTCGGCGGCCGACAGCCGCACTTCGTTCAGGCGTTGCGGGACATTGCGCAGGTGATAGGCGACGCGCCGCAGCAGCAGCTTGTCGCCGACGCTCGGTGCATGCCACACGACCACCTGGCCCGTCTCCGTCGCCAGCTGGTCGAGGCGTGCGAACTCGGCTTCGATCTCTGCGTTCCAGTCGGGAATCTGGTCGCCGAGCACGCGCTGCCAGAAGGCTGCACGCGTGTCGGGCGTCTCGTCGGCGCCCTTGAGCGGCCCGACGCCGAGATCGTCGAGCAATCCGACGACATGCTCGTCGCGCCCGGCTTGCGCGAGTGCCTCGCGCAGCGACGCGGCGGCGGTGCCGCCCTGAATCACATGAATGGTACTCATCGGCCTGTCGTCAACAAAAGAAAACCGCCGGCCGGGCGGACGTTGCGATGTCCAGCCGGCCGGCGGCCCCTAGTGTAAGCGAGATGTGTGACGGCGAGAAACCGTCCGGCGCCGCGACGCGACGTCGCTCAACGCTCGTCGAAGCTCACGACGACCTTGTCGCTGACCGGGTGGCACTGGCACGTGAGCACGAAGCCGTCCTTCACTTCATGCTCTTCGAGCGTGTAGTTCTTCTCCATCCGCACTTCGCCCTCGAGCACCTTCGCGCGGCACGTGCAGCACACGCCGCCCTTGCACGCGTAGGGCAGCGCGAGGCCCGCCCGCAGGCCGATATCGAGCAGGCTCACGCCTTCGTACGGCAGCCGCAGCTTGCGCTTCTTGCCGTCGAGCACGATTTCGAGGTCGGCGGCCGGCGTCTGGTCGGTGATTTCGACGACCGGCGCACCGGCTTGCGGCAGCGGCGTGCCGAAGCGCTCGACGTGCACCTTCGCCTGCGGCACGCCGGCTGCCTTCAGCGCGGCTTCCGCCGCGTCCATCATCGGCGCCGGGCCGCAGATGAACGCTTCGTCGATCGCGTCGGCCGGCGTCAGCGTGCCGAGGAATTCCGCGCATTTCGCCTGGTCGAGCACGCCGTTGAACAGTTCGACGTCCTGCTGGTCGTCCGACAGCACGTGATAGAGGACGAAGCGGTTCATGTAGCGGTTCTTCAGGTCCTCGAGCTCCTCCGCGAACATGATCGCGTCGACGCTGCGGTTGCCGTAGATCAGCGTGAACGTGCTGCGGGGCTCCAGTTCGAGCGTCGTCTTCACGATCGCGAGCACCGGCGTGATCCCGGAGCCGCCGGAGAACGCGACGTACTGCTTGCCGTGGTCGGCGTTCAGGTGCGTGAAGAAACGGCCGTCCGGCGTCATCACGTCGATCGTGTGGCCGGGCTTCAGCGTATCGAAGGCGAAGTTCGAGAAGCGGCCGCCGCGTACGCGCTTGATGCCGATGCGCAGTTCGCCGTCACGGTCGTAGTCCGTCGTGCCGACGCAGATCGAATACGAGCGGCGCGTTTCCTCGCCGTCGATGTGGGTCTTCAGCGTGACGAACTGGCCCTGCGTGAAGCGGTACGCGTCGCGCAGCTCGGGCGGCACGTCGAAGGAGACGGTCACGGCGTCGGCGGTCTCGGGCCGCACGTCGCGGATACGCAGCGGATGAAATTGCGGGGTCGCCATATCGATTAGTAGGGTTTGAAGTAGTCGAAGGGTTCGCGGCAGTCGACGCAGCGATACAGCGCCTTGCAGGCCGTGGACGCGAATTGCGCGAGACGCTCGGTGCGTGCCGAGCCGCAGCGCGGGCACGCGGGCGCCGCGACGGGCCGCGGCACGAAGCGCACGACGTTTTCCCGTGGCGCGGCGGTGCCGCATTGGCCGACCGGCGGCGCGATGCCGTACGCACGCAGCTTGTCGCGCGCTTCCTGCGTGATCCAGTCGGTCGTCCACGCGGGCGCGAGCACCGTCTCGATCCGGTGCGGCGGCAGGTCGGCGGCCTGCAGCGCGGCGGCGATGTCTTCGGCGATCTGCGACATGGCCGGGCAGCCCGAGTAGGTCGGCGTGATCACGACCTCGAGCTGGCCGTCGTCCGCGCGGCGGACGTCGCGCAGGATGCCGAGCTCGCGGATCGACACGACCGGGATCTCGGGATCGGGCACGGCTTCGAGCACGTCCCATGCGCGGGCGAGCAGCGGATCGTCGCGGCGCGCGGCAGGCACGGCGTTGGCGTTGGCGGGGGCGGTCTGGACGGACATCGTCGGGCTCCGTGGCGTCGGGGTTACCAGGTCGCGCCGGGGTGCTGGCGTGCGAGGCTTTGCAGTTCGGCGAGCAGGTAGCCCATGTGTTCCGAATGCTCGCCCTGCTTGCCGGTCGTCACGTGCTGCACGGGGGCCGGCAGCGTGAGCGTCGCCTCCGCGAGCGCGTCGTCCACGTCCGCGCGCCACGCCGCTTCGAGCGTGGCCGGTGCCGGGGCGATGCCCGCGGCCGCGACTGCGTCGTCGATCGCATCGGCGGCGAAGAATTCGCGCGTATACGGCGTCAGGTAGTCGAGCGCGTCCTGCGCGCGACGGTGCGATTCGTCGGTGCCGTCGCCGAGGCGTACGAGCCACTCGCGTGCGTGCTGCACGTGATAGCGGGTTTCCTTCACCGATTTCGCGGCGATCGCGGCGAGCTGCGTGTCGGTCGACGTTTCCAGCGCGCTCCACACGTGCAGCATCAGCGCCGAGTACAGGAAGTTGCGCACGATCGTCACCGCGTAGTCCTTGTCGGCGTGCGCGGTGCCGGCGAGCGGGCCGTAATGCGGCAGTTCGGCGAGCGTGAAGTTCGCGAACTCGCGCTCGGTGCGGAAGTACGCGTAGTCGTCCTCGGTCTTCGTCGCGCCGGTGAGCTGGCGCTCGAGTTCGGCCGCATGCGTATACAGCATGCGTGCCTGGCCGATGAGGTCGAGGCTCATGTTGGTGAGCGCGATGTCTTCCTCGAGGATCGGGCCATGGCCGCACCATTCGGCATTGCGCTGACCGAGGATCAGCGTGTTGTCCGCGAGGCGCAGCACGTAGGAGAGGTGTTCGGGCGTGATCGTCATGGCGCGGGCGTTACATGTGGTTGACTTCGTCGGGCAGCGTGTAGAACGTCGGGTGACGGTAGATCTTGTCGCCCGCCGGTTCGAACAGCTCGGCCTTCTCGCTCGGATCCGACGCGGTAATCGCCGACGACGGCACCACCCAGATGCTCACGCCTTCCTGGCGGCGCGTGTAGACGTCGCGCGCCATGCGCAGCGCCATCGACGCGTCGGCGGCATGCAGGCTGCCGCAATGCTTGTGGTCGAGCCCCTGCTTGCTGCGCACGAACACTTCCCAGATCGGCCATTCCTTGTTCATCACTTTCTCCTGAATCCTGAATTCGATGGTGTGCCGCTCAGGCGGCGTGCTGTTCGGCGCGCGCGCGGCGCTTTGCTTCGTGGGCGAGGGCGGCTTCGCGCACCCATGCGCCGTCCTCGTGCGCTTTCACGCGGGTCGCGAGGCGTTCCTTGTTGCACGGGCCGTCGCCGTTGACCACGCGCCAGAATTCGTCCCAGTCGATCGTGCCGTAGTCGTGGTGGCCACGTGCTTCGTTCCACTTCAGGTCAGGATCGGGCAGCGTCACGCCGAGCACCTTCGCCTGGTCGACCGTCGCGTCGACGAATTTTTGCCGGAGGTCGTCGTTCGTGATCCGCTTGATGCCCCATTTCGCGGACTGGTTGCTGTGGACCGAATCGGCGTCGCTCGGGCCGAACATCATCAGCACCGGCCACCACCAGCGGTTCACGGCCTGCTGGACCATCGCGCGTTGCGCGTCGCTGCCCTTCATCATCGACAGCAGCGCGTCGAAGCCCTGGCGCTGGTGGAACGATTCTTCCTTGCACACGCGGATCATCGCGCGCGCGTATGGGCCGTACGTGCAGCGGCACAGCGGGATCTGGTTCATGATCGCGGCGCCGTCGACCAGCCAGCCGATCACGCCGACGTCGGCCCAGGTCGGCGTCGGGTAGTTGAAGATGCTCGAGTATTTCGCCTTGCCGGCGTGCAGCGCGTCGATCAGCGAATCGCGCGATACCCCGAGCGTTTCGGCCGCGCTATAAAGATAGAGGCCGTGGCCGGCTTCGTCCTGGACCTTCGCGAGCAGGATCGCCTTGCGCTTCAGGCTCGGCGCGCGGGAGATCCAGTTGCCTTCCGGCAGCATGCCGACGACTTCCGAGTGCGCGTGCTGCGAGATCTGGCGGACCAGCGTCTTGCGATAGGCGTCGGGCATCCAGTCCTGCGGTTCGATCTTGCCGTCGGCAGCCATGACCGCATCGAACCGCGCCTGCTCGGGCGACTCGGCTGCGGCGTCGAGCGGCGCGACGTTGCCGGGGATGTCGAGGGATTGCGTGTACATGGCGAGGCTCTCGTCCGGTTGAATGTGTGCGAAGTATAAACCAACCGACCGGTCGGTTAATAAATTTCTTGCGGATTTGCGGAAAGACTCGGGTAAACGAGGGACATCGGGGCGCGATGGTGCTGCGTGATGGCGGCCGGCACGCGGGAGCCGCGCCTTCTGCGGCACAATGCCCGCTTTCCGACGAGGATTTTGCCGATGTCATTCCGAAGCAGTATCGCCGCGGCCGTGCTGGGTGCGGCCGCTTTTGTCCCGCCGCTCGTGGCGTCGGCTTCGGCCGCGCCGGCGGGATGGGTTGCCGCGTGGGCGACCGCGTTGCAGCCGATTCCCGACCTTGCAGCACCGCCGCCGCTTTATCGCGCGCCCGACGTTGGCGGTCGCACGGTGCGCCAGATCGTCTATCCGACAGTGCCGGGGCGCGCCGCACGGATCCGCGTCAGCAATGCATACGGTCGTTTCCCCCTCGTCGTCGAGGCGGCGAGCCTCGCGCGCGCTGGCGAAGGCGCGGCGCTGTCCGGCGATGCGGCCGCGCCGGTCAGGTTCGGCGGCAAGGTGTCGGTGACGCTTGCGCCGGGCCAGGAACTCGAAAGCGATCCGGTGGGGATCGACGTCAGGGCCGGGCAGCCGTATGCGATCAGCCTCCAGATGGGGGCGAACCAGCGGATGACGGTCTGGCACCGCGTGTCGAACCAGTTCAATTATGTGTCGGTGCCGGGCGAGCACGTGAGTGATCCGGGGGCTGCCGCGTTCCGCACCCGCTTTACCCAATTTGCATGGGTGACCGAGCTCGCGGTCGAGACCGGTTCCGCGCGCGCCAGCGTAGCCGCGATCGGCGATTCGATCACCGACGGGCTGCGCTCGAGCGTGAACCGGAACCGCCGCTGGCCGGACGCACTGGCGCGTCGGCTGGCCGCCTCGGGCGCGGAATCGATCGGCGTCGCGAATCTCGGGATCAGCGGAAACCGGCTGCTCAGCGATTCGGCTTGCTATGGCACGTCGCTGGCGTCGCGGTTCGAGCGCGATGCGCTGTCGCGCGCGGGCGTAAAGGCGGCGATCGTGCTGATCGGGATCAACGACATCAACTTTGCGGCGATGCCGCCGCGCGCGGGGCTCGATTGCGACCACCCGCATACGCAGGTCACGGCTGCATCGCTGATCAACGGCTACCGCCGACTGATCGACGCGGCGCACCGTCAGGGCGTGAAGGTCTTCGGCGCGACGCTGACGCCGGCCGGGCTGCCGGCGGGGCGGGAGGCGATCCGGCTCGAGGTGAACCGGTGGATCCGGAGCGGTGGCGGGTTCGACGGCGTAGTGGACTTCGACGCGGTGCTGCGCGATCCGGCGCGCCCGAGCGTGCTGCAGCGTCGATTCGATAGTGGCGACGGCATTCATCCGAGCGACGCTGGATACACGGCGATGGCCGACGCGGTGCCGATCGAGCAACTGCAGGCCGCGGTGGGCGGCAAGTAATGAGCTTCTATATATAGAGGGAAGTGTTGCCGGCCCCCTTGTGGTCGATGGCCACCGGCGGCCCGCCGAGCCCCAGCCCCCGTGCGCGTCAGCGCACGGGGGCTTTTCAAAATATTTTCACAAAGGGCTTGCGCAGATGGGGGCGGGTGCTTAGAATCACGCCTCTTTCGCGCTAACGGAAACGCGGCGCGGAAGGGGAGGCGAAGCTGGTGGTGTGCTGCAGTGTCGGGCGCGCGGCTGGCTAAGGAAGTTGAGCCCCGCAGTCGCAACGATGTAGTGTAAAAAGTTGTTGACGAGCTGCGAAACACGGTTCATAATCTCGCTTCTCTGCTGCTGAAAACG